>JALYYZ010000291.1 GCA_030945985.1 Chloroflexota bacterium | reverse complement strand
TCGAGGAGCCCGCCGGTGGGCCGAACTATTTTAAGTTCGATGACAATGTTGTATACAACATCAACATCGACAACGTGGGCGACGCGCAGCCGCACATTCAGTATCAATTCAAGTTCAACACACAGATCGGCAACCCGAACACCTTTCTGTACAACACCGGACCTATAGAGAGCATCGACAGCCCGAACTGGAATGTCAAGCAATTCTATGGTGTGACGCGCTTCGATGATGGCAAGCCTACTGTTGTTGGTGATAAGCTAAAGGCCCCGCCGGTAAACGTAGGCGCTAAGTCTACGCCTAACTACGAGGCCCTCTCGAACGCGGCCATCCAGGACCTGGGTGATGGCAACGGTAAAGTATTCGCTGGTCAGGCTGATGATCCTTTCTTCGTCGACCTTAACGTCTTTGACCTTCTGACCATTCGTAAGTTGCCTGGCAACATGGGCGGCGGCGTGGACGGTCTGAAGGGATATAATGTGCAGTCGATCGCCATCCAGGTACCGATGTCGAAGCTCGCAAAGGGCGGCACAAAGCCTGCGGGACCTGGTGACGCAAACGCCGTTATCGGCGTATGGTCTACCACAGCCAGGCAGGCAACCAAGGTGCTCTCTGGCGGTGGCAAATCGCAGACGAGCGGCGATTATGTACAGGTTAGCCGCCTGGGCAACCCTCTTGTGAACGAGGTCGTGGCACCCCTGGGCGCCAAGGACCTATTCAACAACTCAAAGCCACAGGACGATGCGCAGTTCCTGCCGGCAGTAGTTGATCCTGAGCTTGCAAAGCTGTTCACTGCGCTCTACAAGATAAAGGTTCCGCCCGCGCCGCGCGATGACCTGGTGGCCATCTTCCTGACCGGTATCCCCGGCGCGACGCAGCCACCTACCTCTACTCTCAAGCCCTCCGAGGAACTGCGCCTGAACATGGGAGTGCCTGTCACGGCCCCTGACAAGGTGAGTAACCTGGGAGTAGTCGGCGGCGACCTGCAAGGCTTCCCTGATGGACGCCGTCTGGCCGACGATGTAACCGATATCGAGTTGAAGGCTGTGGCCGGTGCCGCTTACCCGCTCTTCCACAAGGATTTCGTAGCAGATCCTCTTGCTGCCCAGCTTGGCGACGGCGTAGACGCTAACGACGTGCCTTTCCGCACAAGCTTCCCCTACGTGGCCCTGGCGCATGATGGCACCAGCTCTGTCCCGCACGCGAACGTGCAGACAGGCGGTGGTGGAAACGCTCAGCCAACGGCCCAGCCCACAGCGCAGCAGCCTCAGCCTGCCCCCACGACGGGCAGCGCCGCAACGGCTCAGCCGGCTCCTACAACAGGCACGCAGCCTGTACCGACAACAGCAGCCAATAACCCCCCGAGTGCGCCTCCTGCGACTAACAACCCGCCCAGCTCTCCTCCAGTCGGCATGGCCCCTCCGGGCATGCCTAAGACGGGTGGTTTCGAGATCGATCACCTCGGCGACATATATGGTACCATCTTTGGTATCGCAGCCGGCCTTGGTGGCCTCGTTCTTCTGAGTGGTTACGCTATGCGTCGCAAGACTGCCTCGGAAGATAACAAGTAACCAAATCTTGCACAGAGTGGGTGGGCAATTGCCTACCCACTCCAACAACCCTTTATGAAGCGTCCCATGAGTATGGCTATCTTTCTTGGGAAAGAACTCAATTAGCCACTTCATCCGCAGCAAGCCTGATTTTTACTTGCTCCTGTAAGCCAGTCCGGGCTTCTGCAAAGAATATAATGGTGCTCTTGCTTAGTTTACCAATCAGCAGATAAACAGTTATATACACATAGCTAAACGCTATTTACGCCTCTCCATCATTGCACCCGAGGCATGGCTTGTACATGAGACGTTAGCTGTGTACTGGAAGTTGCAAAGGCGTGAAGCCAAAAAGGCTTATACAAGATATGAAGCGACTAGGACTAGGTAGCAACTCTATACTCATACTCGGCGTGGCGCTGGTGCTGTTGTCCGCCGGAGTATTGCTCGCTCCTGCGCTGGCACAGCACCAGGCTGCTCCTGTCCCCGCGCTGGAGCCGGCGGTATCTGTCTCGTCTGCTGTCGCCGGCACACTAGGTTCTGCGGATAGGACGATCTCTACTATGCAGGCACGTGCAAAGCAAGATGCAGGCGATTACGCTGCGTTTGCGGCTTTAGGCATGGCCTTTCAGCAGAAGGCCCGCGAGACAAATGATCCGACTTTCTACACGCAGGCGGAAGACGCCTTTAAGAAGTGCCTTGACGTGAAATCGGACAGCTATGACTGCACAGCGGGCATGGGTGCCCTTGATCTTTCCAAACACCAGTTTGGCGAGGCCCTCAACTGGGGCAACAAGGCCCAGAAGCTTCTGCCTACAAGGGCATACTCCTATGGTGTGAGCGGGGACGCCTACATTGAACTCGGACAATATGATCAAGCGGTGAACTCCTTCCAGCGGATGATCGATCTCCGCCCCGATCTGAGCTCTTACTCGCGCGTGTCTTACGCACGGGAGCTCAACGGTGACGTCCTTGGCGCTATAGCCGCAATGGAGCAAGCAGTTGAGGCGGGTGGCCCTGCGGCGGAAAATACTGCGTGGTGCCGCGTCCAGCTTGGCAACCTCTATTTCAACAGTAACCAGTTGGGTAGAGCCGAAAATGAGTATTTGGCTGCGCTCCAGGGCTATCCAAATTATCTACACGCTCAGGCAGGTCTGGCGCAAGTGCGTTGGGCACAAGGAAAGAGTGATGAGGCGATAAAGTTCTACGAACAGTCTGTTTCACTTGTTCCACTCCCTCAGTACCTCGCCTCTCTCGGCGATGTTTATTCAGCCAGAGGCGACATAGCTTCCGCCCAGAAGCAGTATGATCTTGTGGGCGCGATCTATCACATATTCGAGGCCAGCGGCGTGAACGTCAATATGGAGAAAGCCGCATTCCTGTCGGATCACGATAAGGACCTGCAAAACGCCGCCCGTCTAGCCGAAGAGGCCGCCGCGACCCGGCAAGATGTACATACCCTGGACACCTTGGCATGGGCTCGCTATAAAGTAGGGCGTTATCCACAGGCTCTGGAGGCAGAAAAAGGCGCGATGAGGCTGGGAACAAGGAATGCCCTGTTCTACTACCACCTGGGTATGATTTATGAGAAACTAGGCGACCACAGTAGCGCCCTTCAGAACGTAAAACAAGCAATACAGATCAATCCATATTTCAGTCCTCTCCACTCGGCAGAGGCTGCAAAATTCGTGCTGAGCGAGGGGAAGTAATACCATGAAGCAGACTTATCGCGTTGCACTCGTTGTGACGCTCATCGCTGGGCTTTTCCTGGCCCTGGCCCCCAGGCAGGCCAGCGCGCATCCTATGGGCAACTTCAGCATCAACCAGTATGCAGCTATTACTGTGAATCGTTCCTCTGTGGATGTGCGCTATGTGCTCGATATGGCTGAAATACCCACAGTCCAGGAGCTTCAAGCGATACACGGCGACAGCAGCGCAGACATCACGCAGGCTCAACAAGCCAGCTATATGGCCGCAAAGTCGGCAGAGCTTGCCCGCAATCTCACTCTTACAATAGGTGGGAAACCTGCTACACTCCTGGTAAAGAAAACGGCGCTGAGCTTCCCTCCTGGAGCCGGTGGCCTGCCTACTATGCGTGTGGAGATGAACCTTACTGCGGATGCAGGGGGCCTTACCAGCGGTAGCGTTGAGTTTAACAACGCTAACTTCCCAGGCCGTGTAGGTTGGCACGATGTGATTGCCAATGCCGGCAGCGGTGTGGCCTTGCAGGGCTCATCTGTTCCGACGATCGATGTTACGGCGGGCCTGACAAAGTATACCCCCGATGCTACCTCGAACCCGCCACAGATTACCTCTGCAACGTTCCGGTTCGCGCCTGGCACCTCATCTGCCGCACAGGCTGGAGGATCAGGTCATGTGACCTCGCCAATCCAGGGCGCGCTCAACTGGGCGATGCAGCGCCAGGACGCTCTTACCGATCTCATAGGCCAGAAGAATATGCCGCTTGACGTGCTGCTTATAGGACTGCTGATCGCCTTCGGTATGGGCGCAGCGCATGCCCTCTCACCTGGACATGGCAAGACTGTTGTCGCAGCTTACCTGGTCGGCAGCAGGGGCACAGCGATACACGCAACTTACCTCGGCTTTATCGTTACGATTAGTCACACTATCGGTGTTTTCCTGCTCGGCTTCGTAGTGCTGAATCTACAGAAATATGTTCTGCCCGAAACTCTCTACCCCTGGATGTCCTTCCTGTCGGGTTTGCTGATAATGATTGTCGGCCTGACACTCTTTGTTCAGCGTTATCGCGCGTCACGCCGCCTATCCGTGGCTGCCGGCAACTTTGAGCATAGCACCGACCATCAGAGCCACGATTATTCTGAACAGCATCATGGGCACAGCCATGATGGTTCTGAATATCATAGCCACGAGCATGAGCATGGTCATGACCATGCTCATACTCACAGCCACGACGCTGCGCTCGTCCCGCACAAACATGGCCCGTTCGGACGACCTCACACTCACCTACCCGCAGACGGGCAGAAGATTACAGCAGGGAATTTGTTGGCACTGGGCATCAGCGGTGGCATCATACCTTGTCCCTCGGCGCTGGTTGTGCTGCTGGTGGCAGTGGCCTCCCACCGTGTGGAGTTGGGCCTTGCCCTCATTGTTGCCTTCAGTTTTGGCTTGGCGGCGGTCCTTACAGGTATTGGTATACTAATGGTCTATAGTCGGGGCCTGGTCAGCCGGTTGAAGTTCAACGGCTTTATATTCAGCAAGCTCCCGATGGCGTCCGCCCTGGCGGTAAGCTGCCTCGGCTTCTTGCTGGCCTTCCAGGCGTTTGGTTTCAAGTAGATCTCACAACTCTATTCTCAGGTGTTATCAGAGGTAATACAAAGATATGACCGACCACGTAGTTCGCGAGAAACTTGAGCAGGCGATCAGCCTGCTTGATAGGCAGGGGATAGATTTATGGCTGACTTTCGTCCGCGAGACGAGCCTCACCAAAGACCCGTCTCTCGATATGGTGGCCGGCGTTGATATGACCTGGCACTCGGCATTTATCGTTTGCAGATCGGGTGATAGACTGGCGATTGTAGGCCGCTTCGATGTTGAGAACATTAAGTCACTTGAGGCATACAGCGAAGTAATTGGCTATGATCAAGGCATTCGCCGTGATCTGTTCGAGGTAGTTACCAGGCTTGATCCGCAAACAATAGCGGTGAACTTCTCCGAGAATGACCCTGCGGCGGACGGTTTGACTTACGGTATGTTTCTCGATCTGATGCATACCTTCAAAGGCACGCCGTATGCGGATCGCTTTATCTCAGCAGAGGGCCTGATCGCATCCCTACGAGGGCAAAAATCGCCGAGTGAGCTTCAACTAATCAAAGAGGCTGTTCTCACAACCGAGCAACTTTATAGTGACGTGGGGAAAACTCTGCAAACCGGCCAAACAGAAATTGAGATCGCCGGGAGGTTGACATCGGCGCGCAAGGCGCTAGGGCTTGGCACTGCCTGGGGCGAACCATATTGCCCAATCGTAAACGCGGGGCCCGACTCGCCAGTGGGGCACGCGGCCCCAGGCAACTTTGTCACACAGCGTGGACAACTGCTGCATATGGACTTTGGAGTGAAACAAAATGGTTTTTGCTCTGATCTCCAGCGGATGTGGTACTTCCTCGATGATGGTGAGACGGCGCCTCCCGAAGATGTACAGAAGGCGTGGGAAGCCTGTTGGGGTGCAATTGATGCGGGCTATGTCCTGCTCAAGCCGGGTGTGGAAGGGTGGCAGGTCGACGCTGCCGCTCGTGCCTACCTTGTGGCTGCCGGGTACCCTGAATACCAGCATGCTCTTGGACACCACCTGGGCCGCGTCGCGCACGATGGCTCCACCCTTCTTGGCCCTCGCTGGGACCGCTATGGTCGCACGCCCTATGGGGTGGTCGAGCCTGGTAATGTCTTCACGCTTGAGCTGGGAACTTATGTTCCGGGACGCGGCTATATTGGGTTGGAAGAAGATGTGCTGGTTACTGACCAGGGAGTAGAGTGGCTGAGCACTCCAC
>JALYYZ010000264.1 GCA_030945985.1 Chloroflexota bacterium | reverse complement strand
CGCGCCTCCAGGTCTGACACCAGAGGAGCGCCATAGCTGTCGACCGACACGCTTTCGACATGGGCACAGCACCGCCTCCAGGCAAGTATATTAGAGTGGTGCTCCATCAGGCTGGTAAGCACCACGTCGTCTTCAGCGAGGGGGATACGGTTGGCGCAACGGTTGATTGCTTCGGTAGCATTGCGCACAAATATGCAGTAGCGCTCGGAGAGGTCGGCCCCTACAAAAGCAGCCACACAATCCCGCGCTTGCTCGTACGCCAGAGAAGACACCTGCGATTTGAACCCACTGCCCCGGTGAACGGCGGCATACCAGTCCATGAACTCATCTACTTTTCGCTTCACAGGCATGGCGATAGGTGTGGAAGCGGCGTTATCAAGGTTGATATAGCGGCGCCTGCTGCCGTCAATAACAGGCACCTCTATAGAACCGCCTGCTATAAGGTCATGCCTTCCATCTTTTTGAGCAATCATTACGGGAGCAACGGTACAGTCAGCTTCCTCCGCTTTCATAGGTTCCTCCAGGCTCATCATTGAGCTTCTGTAAAGCAAATGGGGTTCAAGTATATACCTTCCCGCCCACACTATACTCAATTAGAACAGGAGCTTGCAACCATGAAAGGTTTGCTCGTACAGGCATTGCACATTCAGAATGCCCCAACGCTTGTTCGACTATAGGTCCTTTGGAGGAAACAAACAATCGAGACCCACAGAGTCTCGATTGTTTGTTTCCTCTTATTCGCTAGAACATAAGACCGCCAGGAGACTGAAAAAGCATCAAGGTTTGGGTGGAGTTGTCTGGGTAATGTTAATGGTATTCGTAATACTGCTGCCACCAGTAACTGTGGCACTGACTTTACCCTTGTTTTGATCAATGAGGGTATTAGCTTCCTGCGCATAAGATGCCTTCGGGTCTATATTGACGGCACGCTGCAGTTGGTCAAGGGCGTCATTATAATCGGGCTTTGTGCTTTTGAGGATGGCGCGCCCTAGCTTGAAGTGGACTTCGCCATTAGAGGCATTCTGTGCCAGGTAAGCCCGGTAGTAGCTCGCCGCCGAATCATAGTCCCCTTTGGCGGCTGCTGTATCAGCGGTCGAGACGAGATTATCCAGGCCGGTCGGCGCCTGCACGGTCGGGGACGCAACTGCAATGGCCGGAGAGGTAGCAACGGATGGATTGGCAATAATGATGCTGGACACGGTACCAAGCACAAGTATCGCCACTACAAGGAGGGCACCAAATCTACGCAATAACTCTCGCCGCTGGCGACGCCCTTCGGCACGGCGTTTAGCAGCTGTACGAGTATCAACTCTTCTAGGTGTAGACATGCTAGTGATTTTACCAAAAGAGACCAGGTTGAGCAAGTAGAGGCGGGCAGTTGCTTTACAAATCCAGCTCCAAATATTAGGGGATGAAGAGTCCGCTCGACGTCCGCTTACCGGGGAGATTGTTCTGGGAGGGCGGTGGTGTCATGCTCGTACGAGGATTGAGCAGATCGGAAGCTGTCTGCACAGTGCCACCTTCTGACTGGGTGCCCGCCGACATGGTATCCTCGGCAGTTCCGTCTGCCGGTGTAGCCCGCTCCAACATGGTAAGGTTCTTCACGGCAGCGCTAATCATTTCCTCTGCTTCGGCGTCAAATTGAGCAGCATACTGTCTAACGGCGGCAAGTGTCTGGTAGAGCCATTGTTGAAAATGGTCCGCCGGAAGAGCGCCTTCCACCATATTGACGATCTGGCCTTTATAGAACATGAGCACAGTAGGCAGCGACTGTATGCCTAGCCCCTGAGCCAGGGTGGGCTCGCTGTCCGTGTCAAACTTGGCGAATTTGACTATACCCACGTAGTGCTTGGAAGCTGCTTCAAAGATTGGGGAGAACTGCTTGCACGGTCCGCACCATGTAGCCCAGCAATCAACAACCACAGGCAGTTGAGCGCGCAGTACCTCTTCTTCGAAATTCCCTCGGGTGAGAGTAAGCATGCTTGACTGGCTCTTGCGCTTTGCCTCCTCCTCTGCGTCTTTCAATTCTTGTTTGCGCTTCAGGCGAGCTTCAGCTACCTCGGTGGGCTTCAGTTTGCCGTCGAGTTGAGCCCTCACCAGGCTGAGGTCCACCAGGTCATCTCCCCAGAGGACCGCATCCTGATCGCAGAAGTTCATGCATGGCCCTGGGCAGTCGCCACATATGTTGGCGTCCACTTCCCAGGTGCGCTTGAGATTGTTACGGTAATAGGCGTCATATGGACACCCTGCGGCGGCAAAGCAGTGGTCGCGGTTCAGGCAGGCTTTTTCGTTCACTAGTACTGGCATTATGTCTCTCCTCAACTCTATTATACATAGGCTGAGCCAGAGCGTCACGCAGCTGCACTGAGCACTGGCCAGATAGATCAGGATCTAGGAATGCGCCCCTACCCTAAAGTAGACAGTGCTGCTCACCTACCCAGGTATTCAGCCAGGCCCTGGTAGTAACCCTCGGCTATGGCGGATAGTATCTTATCATCCGCCAGTAAGGCAGCTTCACGAGGGTTGCTCAAGTAGAGCGTCTCACCGAGCGCCCCAGGCATCGAACTGGCGCGAGCAACACGAGGTGTAAGCGGGCCGAGCACAAAGAGGTGACCGAAAGGTTTCTTGAGAGGAGCATCATCACTGGTACCCTTGTCAAGGGTGTTATAACCCGCTGCCCTGATGGAGGCCACCAGGTGAGACTGCAAATCCGCAGCCAGGCGTCTGTTCTCATCTGCGAAGGGGCGTGTATCACAGTAGTAGGTCGTGGTACCGTGTGCCGCAGGATCGGTCGAGGAGTCGTTATGGAGGCTAACCAGCACATCAGCATGCGCAGCATTCGCAACGTCCACGCGAGCCTGGAGGTCATCGTCGGTATCCACCACGCCGTTGCCGTTGAGGTCCTTACCCGTGACGTTCACTTGACTATCAGCGTTGCGCGTGAGCACTGGAGTGTACCCGCCTTGCTTGAGCAACGCAGCTAATTTCAGGCCGATCTTCAGGTTGACGTTCTTTTCTATCAAACCCGCGTTCGACTCCGCGCCCGTCTCTCTACCACCGTGGCCCGGGTCGATCGCGACTATCTTGCCTGCATGGGAAGGGATAGCTTCAGATGTGCCGGTCGGTTGGCTGCTAGACAATGGCGTATTCTCTTCAACTGTAGCGGTTGGTTGGGCATCAGCCTGACCAGGGTCAGGGACCTGAAGGCAAGAAGGCATACCGGGGATAACGACTGTAGGCGTGGCACTGCTGTATATAGTTGCCGTAGATACCGTAAATGGTGTAGATAGTGTAGATACCACAGCAGCGACCGGCGCCGGTGTAGGCTGCGTCTTCTCGGCGGTATTGGGAAGAGCTGGGCCACACGAAGCTAACGGGAGTAGCGCCAAAGCACCGGCCAAAAGGCGAACAGTATTGTACAGGCTGGCGGAGCAGACTAGCTTCATGCCAGCTCGAAGCGTAACTCCATTTTACCAAGAGCTATACGGTCGGCGGAACGCATAGGGTGCAGGCTATTCGGAGGGAGCCTGTGACCGTTCACCACTGTGCCGTTCATCGAACCTAGATCTTCGATGTAGAACTGCTCGCCATCCCGCTTCAACCGAAAATGTCTGCGCGAAACGCCCAGGTCGAGGCCGCC
>JALYYZ010000262.1 GCA_030945985.1 Chloroflexota bacterium | reverse complement strand
GCCTGGAGATGGTAAAGAGCATCGACCCCGAATGGGTAGAGCCGGTGGGGCAGCGTATCGCGCTCGCCTTTAAGTGCAGCAGCCCCGCAGAGGTGGACAGCCTCTACAGCAATGTGACACATGCAGGGCATAGCGGCCACAAGGAGCCCTGGAACGCCTTCTGGGGGCAACGCTACGCTGTTGTTGTTGACCCCGATGGCAACATGGTTGATTTGTTTGCTACTCTATAGAGCAGATTTGCGAATACTTTATCTCCCTTTATTCTTTAGAGGTTGAGTTGAAGAGCCACCTGTGCGTCGCGCGGCGGCGACACGAGTGGCGATGGCCTGGGCGAAGCGCTCCACTGCTCTGGGCGCGTTGACCAGGAAGAGCATAGGTTCGACAAGCTCCAGTTCCATGAGGCAAGGCGCGCCGGTCTCGTCGCGTACAATATCGACGCGGGCATAAAGCACATCCTGGCCCACCGCCAGCAAGACCTGGCGAGCAAGGAGCACCTCATCCCCGGCAGGATCTCTGTAGTCAGGGCCTGCCTGCCGGTCCGGTTGCTGCGTCAGAACCGGCGTCCTGCGTAGCGCGTGCATAAGCTCCCCATCGATGAAGATCAGTGACCGCTCGCCGTAGCTCTCTACCGACGAATAGTATGGCTGGACCATCATGTCGCACGTAGGCAGCAAAGTCGAAAGGTGAGCCTGGCCAGCCTCCACGCTGCCGAGCGGCACAAGCATAGTGCCGTGAGCGCTGGCCGAGACGGCGGGCTTGACAACTACAGTGGACCAGCCGCGCGAACTCAGCAGGTCTGCCAGGCTCGCCTCTCCACCGGCCGGCAGCCACGCCGTTGGGACCACCGGCACGCCACGTCCTGCAAGGTCGCGAAGGTATGACTTGTGCGTGTTCCAGCGCAATAGCTCGGCAGGGTTCAGCAGGGACGTCATAGGCGAAATGCGCTCGGCCCATGCGAGGAATTCGACCAATCTGTGGTGGTAGTCCCAGGTCGAACGCACTACAGTGACACCTGCGCGCGACCAGTCTACTGTGGGATCATCCCAAACAAGAGGCACGCCCCGCAGCCCCAACGCCTCAAGGGCAGTGAGCAGAGGCCGGTCGTCCGGCGCTAGATCAGGGAACGCCAATGAGGTTACAAGCGCGACAGCCGTTGGCACACTTTGCATCTTATATCTTGATGGCTGGCTTTTCTACCTGCCTTCGGTGATGTAGTAACAGGACCAGGCACTCTGCATACCAATGCTCCACGCCTTCGCGGTGGCGAAGACCTGCGATTTGGCGTCGAATATGCTGTTATCGCGATAAGGGTTCCAACTTCCGCGCCAGGTCGAGGGAGCGTACTGGAACAGGCCCAGATAGGACCCTCCGCCACCCGAGGCACGAGGGTTACCGCCTGACTCGCACTGCATCACGCGCCACATCTTGTCCGCAGTCTGAGGGTAAGGGTAAAGCGCCTTCGCCTCATCTACCCATTGTCGATATTGTGCCGCAGTAGAGGTGGCGCCGCCGGTGCTCTGGGGGGCTGTGACGACCGGCCCTTCAGGTTGTACAGTGGGCGCCGGGTGCGTGGCTGTTGGTGCGAGGGTGGGCACAGCAGTGGGGACGGCTGTTGGTGTCAGCTTTGGCTTATCTGCGGCTTTGTCGGTGGACGTCGGACGCGGCTCTGCTGCCGCCTTCTGAGTAGGCGCGGGCAGCGGCTTCTCGCGAGGTATCTCCGTCTGTGTAGGAAGCGGCGTTGGAACGGCAGTTGGCTTCTGGGGCGGGGCAGGCTGCTGCGTGGGCGAAGGCAGCGGCTTTTGAGTGGGTGTCGCAAGGGGTTTCTCAGCAGGCTTCTCTGTCGCAGTGGTCTCGGGCTTCACGGCTGCGGGAGGAGGAGCCTGCTGGGGAGTTGCTGGGGCGGCAGGCTTCTCGGCGGGTTTCACGGCTGCGGGAGGAGCAGGCTCGGCTGCGAGCCTGGAGGTTGGCGTGGCTACCGGCCTGGAAGGCGCGGTAGGTTGGGCCGGCGCGACGTTCTGCTTGCCCGCAGAAGCGGCCCCCACGAGGTACTGTGCCATGGCCCATCCGCTCACACCGTTGTATTGGACGGAGTACCATGCTATTCCACTGCTGTCGGTGAGCGGACCGGCCTGTATCGAGACTGGCGCGCCAGGGTCAAGCAGCATCAGCACTTTGCCCGTTGTGCTCGGCTGCTCCCGCAAACGCACAGGGTCGCCCTGCGAGTTGCCAACAGAAGCCGAGCCGGTGAGCTTTGGCGTTGCCGGATGCGCTGCGGGCAGACTGGGTGCAAGCGTCGCTGCCGGTGCAGCAGGCACAGAGGATGACCCGGCTGCCTGTAAAAACTCCGCCGAGACCCAGCCCGTACCGCCTGGAGCCACTATCTTGTACCAGGCCCTGCCGCTGCTATCGCTGCGCGGACCCGCGACTATTGGCACGACCTGCCCTTCGTGCGCCTCCGCGATCTGAGGGAATAGGGTGCCGGCGTCCTGGCGCACCCGTATGGTGTCGCCGCCTGTGTTGGTGACAAGCGCTTTGCCGCCCGCAACAAGGGGGTTGCTCGCGTAGGCTCGGTCAGTGCCCGACATGCCTGCGATGCCAATCACAACGAGCAGTACAGCCACACAAATGGCTAACGGCGCCCACGACGGTCTGCTTTGACTCCCCCGAGTTGCCTCTTTCATGCCTATCTCCCCGCACGGCACGCATCATCCCAAACCGCGCATCAATGCCGCACCCTAACCTATACACGGCAGCGGTGGATTATGTCAATACCGCAAACAGCGTAGAAGGAGCCTGCCGGCGGCTAGTTCCTGAGGGGAATAGGGCAATCGGGGAAGAGCGCGCTTGCCACAATCTTTGCTGACTGCCTCTGCTGAGCCCATAGGTGGGCCTGAAAGGTTGCTGGTTGGCCGATCCAATCCAGGCTTCCACCCGGCCCCTTCCTGGTTTGTGTTCAGCAGGCGTCTATCACTGCCGAGCACAACATCATGGTACAGGTGTGCGTTTTGTGTGGCCGGCAAGCCTATTGGGAATTAAAGAGGCTTCCGCAAGTAGATGGATGATACTCAAGTAACACCGGCAGGTGTGGCGTTCAGAAAGGGGAGCACCCACCTGGCTCATCTCCCGTGCCCTATTCTCAAGCTACCTCTCGGCCAGTATATTGTTGCCGGTGCTGACAACACATTCCGCAAGGAGGCGGAAGTCTTCTCGGCGGCTGCGGTGGTTCGTATTGGCGACGCGCAAGGCGTAGCGGCCCTGCAACAGGGTGCCCGAAGGCACAGCGAACCCCGACTCCTGTATGCGCAAGAGTATTTCCTCGTTTATCTGGTCGAGATCTCCGGGCGCGCATCCGGGCGACGTGAAGCGGAAGCATACAATGTTGAGCGACACGGGCGCGAGTAACTCCAACTGAGACGACTTTTCTACGAGCCTTCCCAGGTAGCGGGCTTGCTCTACGTTCTGCCGTATGATGCGACCTATCTTGTCAGCGCCGAAGCTTTTGAGCGCCATCCAAACCTTGAGGGCGCGGAAGCCTCTCGACAGTTGCACGCCGTAGTCGCTGAACCAGAGCGGGCCGCCTGCTGTCCCGCGCCCGGCATGCTGGAGGTATGCCGGGTGGAGGGTGAAGGTCTGCAGGTGCGCCTCGCGGTTGCGCACCAGGATGCAGCCTGCTTCAAACGGCACGTAGACCCATTTGTGCAGGTCGAACGCCAGCGAGTCGGCACGCTCCATGCCCTTAAGCAGCGGCCTCAAATCGGGGGACATGTAGGCCAGCGCGCCGAACGCGCCGTCGACGTGATACCACATGCCATACTCTGCCG
>JALYYZ010000239.1 GCA_030945985.1 Chloroflexota bacterium | reverse complement strand
CGACAAGAGAGTTCGCTCCGGCAATAAGTTCGCCGGCCCCACATGAAAGATCCTGGGGCGACGAATCTCTATGCAGGAGTCCCCGCAGCAGATTACGCACTCCCAGCTTGCTAATTTGCTTGCACGGCGCGATTGCAAATACGACTAGGTACTCCCCACACAGTACGCCTGATAGGAAGGAGACAGCGCGGAGTGTAAGTCTCATGCTCACGCAAAGTAAGGCGTAACATGACAAGGGTGACTGCCGGGCCAAACCTTTGGGTTTATTGGGACCTGTTAGCAGCGAAGCTGAACGTGTGTTGGACGGCAGAGTAAAGTCGGTCAACATGCGGCATTGTAAAGGATAAGCATGACAATACAAGGTCTGCACCACATTACTATTGTTTGCGCCGACGCGCAGCGCACTGTCGACTTCTACACGGGTGTGCTGGGCTTCCGGCTCATTAAGAAGACCGTGAACTTTGACGATCCAGGCTCGTACCACCTTTACTTCGGCAACAATGCAGGTAGCCCCGGCTCAGTGATCACGTTCTTCGAGTGGCCCCGAGCACCGAAAGGCCACTGGGGCGTCGGGGGCACACACCACTATGCGATGCAGGTTGGCGACTACAGCGGTTTGCTCAAGTGGAAGCGCCGGCTCAATGACCTGAGCATCTCGGTGGACGGGCCGCTCGACCGCCACTACTTCACCTCGATCTACTTCAACGACCCTGACGGCACGATTCTGGAGATCGCCACGTTGGGCCCTGGTTGGACGATTGATGAAGCGCCGGACTGCATCGGCAGGGAGTATCGCGAGCCCCCTGCGGACATGATGGTGCGGAACAGGGACGATGCGCGCATCAGCGCCACCACGTGGGCCGAGCCCGTCCCTGAGATCACGGCAGACATGGCTCTAAATAAGAAGGACGCCTGCCTGCACCACATCACTGCAATCGGCTCTGACATCCGCAGGACCAGTGATTTTTTCGCTGGGCTGCTCGGTATGAGGCGCGTGAAGATGACGTCCAATTTCGACGACCCAGACTCCCCGCATTGGTACTGGGGTGTAGGAGAAGGCCGGCCTGGCACGCTGGTGACCTACTTTGGTCGCAACCCATCCAAAGAGCGACGCGTCACACAGGGCACCGGGCAGACGCATCACTTTGCCCTTGTCGTACCCGACGAGGACGCGCTTGCCGTCTGGCGCGAGACACTTGTGGCAGCCGGATTGGAGGTCACGCCGATACGGGACCGGATCTACTTCAAGAGCATTTACATGCACGATCCAGATGGACATATAGTCGAGCTTGCAACTGCGGGGCCTGGCTTCGCTGTGGATGAAGATCGTGGCAGACTTGGCAGCGATCTGAAGCTACCCCCTTGGCTTGAGGGTAGACGCGAGGATATCGAAGCAAAGCTGCGACCGTTGCATGGACCTGATTGGCGGTCTGCGGAGGTTGCATCGTGACCGGTGAGATTAGTGAGATGGGCGACCGGCATGCCGGTGCGCGGTTGGTGGCGAGGGGTGTGCCTCTTGAGGAGGCGCGGTTCGCAATGGTACTGGTACATGGACGCGGGGCTTCTGCGGAAAGCATCCTGGACCTTGCGGACGAGTTCAGGCAGCCTGATTTTGCTTATCTCGCGCCGGAGGCCGCGGGAAATAGCTGGTATCCTTGCCCCTTTCTGGCTCCTATAAAGCAGAACGAGCCCTGGCTCTCGTCCGCGCTGGGAGTGTTGGACAACACGGTACGAAGGGTGATGGAGAGGATACCGGCGCCACGTGTCGTGCTGCTTGGCTTCTCGCAGGGGGCCTGTCTCTCTCTTGAGTTCGCCGTCAGGCATCCGCGCCGCTTTGGAGGCGTGGTGGGGTTGAGCGGCGGTTTGATCGGACCGGATGGCACCGCCCGTGACTATGCCGGTTCTATGGAAGGAACGCCCATCTTTCTCGGTTGCAGTGACGTTGACTTCCATATTCCCAGGGAGCGCGTTGATGAGGCGGCGGCCGTCTTCAGAAGGCTTGGCGCACATGTAACGGCTCGTCTTTATCCCGGGATGGGTCACACGGTAAACGCTGATGAGATCACGAACGTGCGCGGCATCCTCTCCGCTCTCAGGACGGCAGAGTCGGGCGGGGCGGTTGACTTGTGCTAGTGTCGGCGCGTGAGGGCGGGATGATGAGCAAGCTGCTCTCGATGCATGATGCGGCTGAACGCGACGTGACAGACGGCGCGTCTGCGGCCACAGAGGGCTTCACCTCGCCTATATGCTTCGCGGCCAGGCACGAGATCATACGCCAGGGGCGGCGCGATCTCACGCTCATCAGTATGATGCCGGGCCTGATTTACGACCAGGAGGCGCTTAATTTGTTGAGGAGAGTGATTGAACCTGAGAGCTTGCACAGTTAGAGGTACAATTTGTTGCACAGGGAGAAGGACTATGGAAGAGAGTAACTTCGATAGTGGCTCTTTAGGACGTGTTTACAGCGTGGCACCCGACGATTTGCATCCGCGCGACGCCTACCAGTTGCTGGTGAGCCTGATCGTGCCGAGGCCGGTCGCCTGGATCTCCACGGTTGGCGCTGATGGGTCGCTCAACCTTGCCCCCTTCTCCTTCTTCAATGCAGTGGGAGGCACTCCGCCGACTATAATGGTGTCAATAGGTGAGCGGGCAGGACAGCCGAAGGATACCTTGCGCAATATAGAAGAGACGGGTGAGTTCGTGGTGCATATAGCAGACGAGGAACTAGCCGAGCGGATGAATGCCACATCGGGAGAGTACCCATACAACGTGAACGAGTTCGCTCGTGCAGGCCTGACTCCGGTAGCTTCGGCCATTGTTAAGCCACCGCGCATTCTGGAGGCACCCGTAGCCATGGAGTGCAGGGCATCGCAGTTCGTGCCGGTGGCCGGGACTCGCTATAGGCTGGTGCTGGGGCACATAGTGTTGTATCATGTGATCCGAGGATTGCTGAGATCTGAGGGCGGGGTGGACGCCAACAAGCTACACGCCATCGCGCGGCTGGGTGGCAACGAATATACAAGCGTGCGGCGCGTCTTCACGATGTCGCGTCCCGAAGTGTAGCTGCGGTTAGTGCATGCAGTGTGAGTTGCAGAGGATAAAGAGGGGGCTCTTTCTTGGCCGAGGACTTCTATGACGACCTGGTTTTTGAGGCCGGGCAGCTTGCTGAGGAGTATGGTGCCACAGTGTCTGATGTGCTTGGACTGCTGCTCTATGCGGGCCGCAACGAGGGCGCAGTACGTCGTGCACTCGCAGAGAGCAAGAACTCCGACGAAGCGCGAGCGGCCGCTGCCGAGGGCCGTACGTTCGACCTGGCGGAGAGTGCGCGCAAGCTGTTGCCTGCCGGCGGCGAACAGCAACGCTGACGTACCCTTCACGGGACTTAGCATCCGATCTGCGCAAAAGTGTGAGCGGCATTCTAAGCCACTTCGAAGGCATGATGACGGTTGGAAAAGCTCAAAAAAGCAGTGCTCCAGGTTTTTCGAGCCAGCCTTCTACTTCGCAGAGCGCTGTGTTAGCGGCCCTGGTTTCTTATTGTGCAGGGATCCGACAGGGGCCCGACGGTTTAGAAGCGGGCGCGTAGCCGCCCGCCAATTGGGTTACGTGCTGCTTGTTGTGCTTTGGCCACGTCTCAGCTTGCTCTATGTATTGACCCCTAGCCCAGGAAGGGGTGCATCCTCTTTCAAGAGAATGCACCCCTTGCAGCTGAAGGAACAAACAACATCAACCCTGCGGGTTGATGTTGTTTGTTCCTTCAGAAAATAGTCAAGGTCGTATGATGCCCCCTTCAAGCGACCCGTTAGGGAAAGAACGTTGCTTCCCAAAGGCAGTGTATCAAAACACGGAATGTTTTGATTAGTTTTCTCACATGCAAGAGCTAAAACGTCAGTGAAGTTGCAACAAGGTGACAACCGTAGCGTTTCGGATGAAGGTTAACTGATTGATGAGCGCCTCAGAACGCGACGTTCGTGGATGCTTTTAGTTCAGCAGCCAGGCGATCCGCGTAGGCACAAGCACTCAGGTGCGCATATCGCTGACCTCAAGCGGTGTGAACTGCGGCTGCGGTCATGTATGATTCGTTGTGGGGCTGGAGGATCCGCCTGCTTGTAAGGGGCGAACATGTAATGGGCCAAGTTGACTAAGGGCAGAAGGGACAGGTGACCTTTGTGAAAGAGAACGATACTTTGACAGAGCAGGGAGGAGGGCTGGGCCTGATGCTGCGCGGCTTGCTGTTTTGGCTACCCGCAGCGGTGGGAATCACCTTGCTCTCGGGCCTGGTTTACGTGGCCGTGCAGCAAAACTTTCGTCAAGGAGCTAACGACCCGCAGATTGCGATGGCTGAGGACGCTGCGGTACAACTTGAGGCAGGAGCACCCCTTCAAACGGTGGCGGGCGGGGCGAGGGTGGATATGGCCCGCAGCCTGTCCCCCTTCCTGATCGTCTATGATGACGCAGGTAACTCACTTGCGTCCGAGGCGGTACTGGATGGGCAGACGCCGCAACTACCGTCGGGCGTCTTTGTAGCAGTGCGCACGACGGGCGAGGACCGCTTGAGCTGGCAGCCGCGACCCGGTGTAAGGAGCGCAACCGTTGTGACGCATTATGGAGGGAGCAAACCGGGCTTTGTGCTTGCGGGCCGGTCGCTAAGGGAGGTCGAGAAGAGGGAGTCCGACCTCACAGTAGAGGTTGCCGGTGCCTGGGCAGTTGCTATGATAGGCTCGCTGGTGGCCTCGCTCCTCGCTGCGGGTGTAGCCGGGAGAATATTGCGGTGAGTGCCCTCTAGTTCAGGTGAGACCAAGTCCCTGGGGTTGGCCGTTATGTGTCTGATCGCGACGCCGTCGGTCTGCCCGGCGGTGGGCTTGCCCTCCCTGGGCTCACTTTCGGCTCTACAGATACCTTCCGGCTTGAAGCTTGTCGTCGTCTGCGGTCATTCCTCGCGCCTCGCGGCCGATGCAGCTTCGAAAGACGTTTTAGCTTTGTTAAAGTGGGACAACAGATCAAAACACTCCGTGTGTTGATCTATTTTCTTTGGGAAGAAGTGCTCTTGCCCCGCGAGGTCGTTTGAAGAGGTAGTAGGCAGCTTCATGGACCTTTTAGCTCTTGAAGGTAAAACAAGGAAATCAAAATTCTACAGGGTTTTGATTTCCTTGTTCCTGGAAAGGAGCGGCCTCTCGCCAACAGGTGGCTGCGCGGTGGATTACGCAGCCGACGGGGCCGCGCAAGCAGCGTGCCGGGCCTGCGTGCTAACTTATGGCTCCCAGCCCTCAGCGCCGATCAGAGGGACGAAGCCAACGCCGCCGAGGTCTTCTTCCTCGTAGTCGAAAGGACCTGTACGCGTCACGCGCAGCAGTTTCTGGGCGCTGTCTCGGAGGCCGACTGGCATTACCAACCTTCCGCTGATCGCAAGCTGCTCTTTAAGTGAGTTTGGAACGGTCGGCCCGCTGGCAGGGACACTTATTCCAGTGTAAGGGCTCTGCTGTTGGAGGCCGCGCGTGCCGTCGCCGACAACGACGTGGACGTTCAAGAAGCCGAGCGCATAGAGCTTGCTTGCCGCTTGCCGGGCGAGGGCAGGGTGCCTTTCCATGGTGTATACCTCGTCGGCAAGCAGGCTGAGGACGGCGGCTGCATAACCTGAGCCTGTGCCAACCTCCAGCACTCGCGAGGTGCCTTCCAGCAGTAGGGCCTCGGCCATGAGGGCCACGATGAAGGGTTGGGAGATCGTCTGGTCGAGGCCGATTGGGAGGGCCTCGTCGGCGTAGGCGCGGACTTGCTCATGGTCAGGCACGAATGCCTCACGCGGGACGGCGAGAATGGCGCGTAATACCTCTTCGTTCCTGATGCCGCGCGGACGCAACTGCTCGGCTATCATCCGCTCACGGCTAGCGAGAGAATCACTTTGCTGGTTCACTGGCACCTCCGGGGGCGATGCTGCCCGAAACTGCTGTCTGTGAGTATCACTTACTACTTACACCGGCAAACTACAGGAGGATCATACCCGGCAGCACGAAGTCCGCTCGTGTGAAGGTACACTATTTGCAGCTTATAAGAACTCGTAACTATTTGCTACATATCCCTAGAAAGGAAACATTTATGAACAAGCAAAATCAGGACCAAGATAACTCAACCGCTGGGGACGACGGGGCACCAGTGCAGCTAACCGGCACAGAAGTCTCAACAGGCTCAATGCTCCACGGGACGACCCAGACGCCCGATAAGCCAAGCCAGGCCGAGGGAGATCGCGACACAATTAACGAAGACATCAGGGAGAAGGAGATGGAACGCGATGCGTGAATCGTTACAGTGTGACACTCGTCACGGTCACGCTCGTGCGCAATGGTGCCGGGCTTAAATGTCTCGGTTTGGCTATGGTATCTTGCACCGAAGGCTGTCTGCTCGCTCGGTCCGAATGAGTGCCGCATGGGTGACCGCCTGCTCCCCTGCAACTGAGGGTCTACTTTACGGGATTGCATTCGGAGACTTGTCTGTAGTCCCTGCATCAGTGTTGCGACTTGTGCCTCCCACAGGCGCTGTATGCGCCACCTGGAAGTGGTGGATGTCGCCATGCTTGAGGTAGCGCACTTTGCCCTGTAAGCCCGCCTCTTTGACGGCACGTACAAAGTCGCGCAGAGGCGACTTGAAGACGGTGTAATCGTTGAAGTGAACAGGGATTGCCATCTTTGGTCGTACCAGTTTGAGCATCTGCACACCCTGCTTGTCGTCCATGGTAAGCATGAGGCCCATGACGCGGGTGCCTCCGAGGTGGAGAAGCACAAGATCGATATTGGGGAAAAGCTCGGGTATGCGCTTGAGGTCGCTGAACATCAACGTGTCGCCGGTAATGTACAGCTTAAAAAGAGGCTCAGTGGAGCCCAGGCGGATCCACTCCAGCATGCTGCCCATCACGGGAGGCAGCGCGGCGGTAAGTGGACCTGGACCGTGCCTTCCCGGCATGGAAGTAATCCGCAGGGTAACGTCGCCTTTCGTTATGGCTATACTACCCCAGGTGCTGAGCGCAATCGGTGAGCGAAAGCCCGACTTCTTGAGCGAGGCGGCGGCGTGCTCAGTAGTAATGATAGGAACGCTTTTGTCGAGTTTCTGCTCCGCCACACGGTCGAAGTGGTCCTCGTGCATGTGCGAGAGGACCACCAGGTCAAGAGGAGGCAAGTGCTCTATATC
>JALYYZ010000225.1 GCA_030945985.1 Chloroflexota bacterium | reverse complement strand
CGCCCGCCGAGCCCGAGAGAACAGGGCGCGCCTCTCGTCGGGTTGTGCCGGTGGCCGAAACTCCCCTCTACAGTTGGGCGGTTGTAGCAAACGGTGTTGGCATCTTGCTTGTGCAGATGCTGGCCTTCTATTTCGCTCTCAAACTAATGGCAGGGCTGCCTTTCCCGGATGCGCGCATGTGGTGGGTGCTGCCGGTTGCTATCCTTACCTTTTATGCCGGCTGCTGGGCGCTGGAATGGCTCGGCGGGCGCAGCGACGACCCAGCACAGGTTAACGTTTACCTGCCGGCAATAGGTATCATCTTGCTCTTGGCAGCACTCCTTGCCTTGCCCTTCAACTGGTCGATAGATCGCACCAACCAGCAGAGCCTGATAACGCAATTCAACGTTGATGGTATCGGCTTTCTCTGGATGCTCTTCTTCCTTTTGTTATGGGGCGCTGTCGCCGCCGGAGCTTATTACTTCAATCAGCGTGATATAGACAACCATGTGACCGGCACGAACCGGGGCGTGCTGCGCTCCAGTCTCAATCTTGGCTACGCGCTGCTGATCGTTATCCAGGTATTTTGCATTTACTTGACCCAGAGCCGAGGGCCCTGGCTTGGCCTTGGGGCCGCCCTGGTAATTTTTGCCGTCGCCATGTGGCTGGTAGGGCGGCGCAATAATGTCCGCTGGATGGCGCGCATAGGTCGTGGGGTCTCAGTGACGGTACTAGCCATAAGTCTCTTTATTGCCGTGCTCAATATCCCGAACTCGCCACTCCAGTCGCTGAACACCCTGCCGGGCATCGGGCGCGGACTAGAGAGGCTCAGCACTCTCACGCGGACCGAGGATGGAACCGGCAAAGTACGTACCCTCATCTGGAAAGGCGCTACTGAACTCATCATGTCCGACCCCCTTCGCACCCTGATCGGCTGGGGGCCCGAAGCCATGTACGTAGCCTATAACCCCTTCTACCCGCCCGAGCTTGCCCAGGTTGAGCTGCGTAATGCTACGCCTGACCGTTCACACAACGTCGAATTCGATCAGATGGTCACCATGGGCATTATGGGCTTGCTTGCTTACTACTTCCTGGTGGGCACATTCTTCTTCTTCGCTGTCATGGCCCTAAAGCGCGCGCGGGAAACAGGCGACCAATTATTGCTGATCGCGCTGATATCGGGTATGACAGCCCATTTCGTCGAGATCCAGACAGGGATCCAGATTGCAGCTACCTGGTCGTACTTTTATCTGTTCGTCGGTATATTGGTGGTCTTCGGCTATTATATGACCGGTTACTTAAGGCCGCAGGCCCAGGTACAGGTCGCATCCGCGAATGTAGAGGGTCACAACGCAGCAGCCGGCACCCCGGTCGTGCTGGCTGCGGCAGTACAATCGGCCACCTCTACTCGCGCAGGAAGCCGAGGCAACACAGCAGTTGCAACAGGCGAGCCCGGCCGTGCTACAACCGAGCCCGTTCCTGCCAGAGCCCAGGCATCCCGCCAGCCCGGAACCACATCCGAAGCGAGACGTCGCCAGGCGCAAATTAATGCTCAGGCGCAGGCTGCTCGCGCCATGAGCACAGGCAGCGCATGGATAGCCAATCCTGTTATGCTAGTCCTCTATGCGATCGTGCTGGTTGGCGCACTCTTAACTGCATGGAGCGTCAACACAGCGTCGGTGCAGGCTGATACGATCTACAAACAAGGGCAGGCCTACGATGGCGCGCAACGCTGGCCGGATAGCATAGCACTGTACCAGAACGCCATAGCTCTGCAACCAAACCAGGACTATTACTATCTCTTCTTAGGCCGTGCCTGGCTAGAATTTGCAAAGGTGGCGGATACAGAAAAGCAAAATGACCGCACCGGCGCCCCGTACAATAGTCAGGCGGACCGCGATGCCGAGAAGCTGGTGCGGCTGAAACAAAGCAAGGTTGTGCTGGAAAAAGCCCATGAGCTCAATCCTCTGAACACCGACCACTATGCAAACCTGGGCCGTCTTTACCTGTACTGGGCAGATCCATCAGGCGGGAATGACCCCTCGAAGGCGCAACTCGCGGTCGATAACTTTGAGAAGGCACGCGAGCGCACACCGGGCAACGCTCAGATTGCCGACGAGTTAGCCGTCGCCTACGCACGACATGACGCCTTCGCAAAGGCCATCGATACACTTATCTATTCCCAGACTAAGATCGACCATACATATGCTCGAACCCCGTTCCTAAGAGGCCAGTTGTACCAGGAACGTGCCGCCGGTGTGAAGGCTAGCCTTCTCGCCAACCAACCTCTCCCGCAGGATGGTGAAACTGACTATGGCAAGCTGGTCATAGAAACAGCAAAAGCATACTCGGAGACAATCGCGTTAGATCCCGGACAATTTGTTGACGCCAACTACAAGCAGCGCCTGGACTATCTGCTCAGCGCATCACAGCCCTTTACTGCTACCAATACCAAAGTCGACCCACATGCTGTGCTCGATAGCCTGACAAACACGCTAGGGCTTGCTGCGCAAAATGCCCTACAAAGCGATGAGACCCAGATCGCAAGTTACCTGCGGGACAAAGGCGACTACACAGGTAGCGCCGGCGTAGTTCCAACGAGCACACTTCAAACGCTCTGGGCCAATCCCAGCATGGCTGCGGTCGCCTCTAAGGGCGGGACCAAGGGATGGCTCGACCCCAACTTCGCTACCCTTTCCCACAACACTGTACTGCTTTACCTCGCCCAGTCGTACATTGCCAAAATAACAGGCCAGCCCCTCCGAGCACTTCAGCTACTCCAACGTGCCGAGGCCATCGACCCTAGTGACACTCAAGTCCAACAAGCACTACAAAGCTTACAGTCGGGTAAGCCATAATCCAGCCGTCTTGAATGCCTCGCTCCTTTTGTGGAAAGCCGACCTGGTGCTAAGCGACTTTCCGGACATGGCAAAACCAATTCGCACAGGTGAGATTGCATGTCTCTAGATTCGATCAGAATGGGCCCCCTGCTACTTATCTTTATAGCCTCGCTTGTCGTTTCTATCG
>JALYYZ010000199.1 GCA_030945985.1 Chloroflexota bacterium | reverse complement strand
AACATGTGGGCAGGAGCCGCGAATAGAGAACTGCGGCAAGTTACAACGCTCAAGTCATCAAGCGACGGTCGTGGCATGCTGTTGTCTAATCGGGAATGGGCGCGTCACGCAAAAGGGATGCTACTGTGACGAGCGGGCGCGTTGGGCACATACTCGCCTCACGTCTGAAAGCCGTAACGTCGGGTAACGACATCGCGGGAGTGCGCCCGACCTGATTACACGGGTAACACAAGCACCGCGGCTGTGAGCGCCGCAGCCGCCGGCACGGAGTTCCACAGTAGCGCTCGCGCTTGCAGCCTCACCTGAAAGAGCGCCCTACTATCCACGATCTTTTCTATTGAGGTGCTTTTATCGCGATCTGAGCCAGGGTGCTGTTCCGCCATAAGGCGTGCTTTACTACAGAGTAGCTACACGCCCCAGTGAGCAAGCCCTGCAAACGGATAGTATTCCTCGTCTTCAGTCCGCCAGGCTTCAAGAAAGGGCCCGAAGTTGTACTCGGGTCTATAGCCTAGCACCTGCCGGGCCTTTTCGATCGACCAGATAGTGTGACCCCATACCAGCTCGTCAAGGTTTGCGCCCTTGTCCCTGATCAGGTCTGTGCAGCCCGGCCAGTATCGCTCAAGTACGCTCGTTAGATCTGTGTGGAGAAGAGGAGCGTCCTTCTCCACGAAGGGCACCTGAGCAAAGATGTCGAAATAATCGAAGCCACCCTCAGATTGGTGATCGAGGGCAAGCAGAACCGCCTGTGCAACATCACGGTCGTCTACTCCACCAAACAGCAGGCGGAAGCCATAACGCTCAAAGGCTTCGGGTACGAACATCCCGAGGCGGAGCGATACCGTAGTAATCCCCCACTTCCTCGCGTAGTACCTACTCATCTCCTCGCACAGCAACTTGGACATGCCGTACACGTCAGTAGGCAACGGGGGCAATTGTTCGCTCACGTAAGCCCAGGCACCTGCCGGTGGTTCCATGCTCTCTCCGTACACGCCCATGGTACTGCACAGGACGACCCTGGAAATACCCTCTTGCCGGGCAGCTTCGTATACGTTAAACGTGCCTGTGACGTTTATGTCCCAGTAGTCCTGTGGCTGCCATTTCTGAAGGTGGATGCCATGCAGGGCCGCCGCGTGTACAACGGCATCTACACCATTGATAGCCCGTCTTATATCTTCAGGGTTCCGGACGTCCCCCTGAGCAAACTCGTGCTCAGTAGGGGTCTCACGAAAATCAAATAATCTGGGTATAGGCCGCGCTAGCACAAGGGCAGGAGCAACAACACGCCCCAAGTTACCGCCAGCACCGGTGATAAGAACCTTCATATGCGCTCTCCTCTTTGCCTGTCCATTAGCCCTTACTGCTTCTTAGAACTTCCTGGTAAACTTCCCACAATGGCACATTGTGAGCCTTTGCTGCTTGCAGGCACGATTCGAATTCTGGGGCTAGACGTTCCTTACCTCCCGGTAAATTGGCCACCTTTGCCTGGATCAACCCGAAGCGCGTCTCTACTGTCCTGATTACCCGCGGGAGAGAAAGCCTCTCCACATTGTAGCTGCGCACGCCCAGGGTCGTGGTTTCAGTGAGCACGCATAGGGTGAGGTCAACAACATCCTTCAGGCTACAAATTACGGTCAGAAGGGTGCCAGGTCTATTCTTCTTCATCTGCACAGGTGTAAAATAGGCATCGAGCGCTCCCTTCTCGAGCAGCATGCCCATAATGTGGCCGTACCACTCAGCCGGCATGTCGTCGATCTGAGTTTCCAGCACACTTACCTGCTCAGTCTGTATGCCGGATGGCAGCGCGGTGCCATCGAACTTGCTAAGGCTGGGTGTACGCTGCCGGTTCTGCGTGCTGTCCACTCTCCCCAGGATCACCCTCAAGACGTTCGCGAAAGGCATATCGCGAGCACCCGCGCCGTAGCCCGAGGCTGTGACTGTCATTGTAGGGTGCTGCTCATACCCTTCGGCCAAAGTGGTAATTATGGCAGCGCCCGTAGGGGTGACCAGTTCGGCCTCGACATCCACCTTGCGCAGTGGAGCGCCATACATCAACTCGGTAACGGCAGGGCCGGGCAACGGCAAGAGGCCGTGCTGCGTCCGGACCGTACCGCGACCTGCGGGCAACGCTGAAGCATAAACAGCGTCGATACTCAGACTCTCCAGAGCGATGACGACCCCCATGACGTCTATAATAGTGTCGAGGTCGCCCATCTCGTGCAGATGCACTTCCCCAGCACTTGAGCCATGGACCCGGCCCTCTGCCTCGAACAGCCTGTTGAATATTCGTGCGCCGTCCCACTTCACGCGCTCGCTCAGGTCGCTGATTGCAATCCGCTCCATAACTTCTGAGCGGTATGGCAGTCGCACAGCTGGATCAGTGTGTAGGTCCACCTTAGTAGCGCGCAGGCCTCCCTTCACCACTTGCCGCGCCTCCAGCGTCCAGCCGGAAAGATGGAGTAGACCCAACTGCTCCCGCAGCGTATCGAGGCTCATGCCCGCATCGATGAGAGCGCCCAGGATCATATCACCGCTCGCACCCGCAAAGCAGTCAAAATAGGCTAAACGAATAGCTTTAGCCTCATATCTTCACGCTCCTTCTCTTCTGTCACAAGCCAGCCATGCTACCCAATGGTGCGCGACTGGCGTGTGAGCACCAGATGGGCAAAGGCCGCTGCTCCGAAGCCATTGTCGATGTTGACCACAGCCACCCCTGGAGCGCAGCTGTTGAGCATAGTAAGGAGTGGCGCTAGGCCACCGAAGTTGGCTCCGTATCCGACGCTGGTAGGCACAGCCACCAGTGGGCACGACACGAGCCCGGCAACAACACTGGCTAGCGCCCCTTCCATGCCCGCGACCGCCACCACCAACGATGCATCGAAAAGTGTCTGCCTGTGTGCGAGGAGCCGGTGGATGCCCGCTACTCCCACGTCATAGAGCCTCTTCACAGAGTGGCCCAGCAACTCGAGCGTAATCGCAGCTTCCTCAGCAACCGGCAGATCGGCGGTTCCACCCGTGGCCACAACCACATATTCGTTGCCGGCAAAGGCATCTAGAGCCGTCAGGCGACCCATTGCTATGATCCGAGCCCGCTCGAAATAGATGGCATCAGGTTGCAATGCCGCCACCGCCTCAAAAGCTGTACTGTCGGCTCGCGTGGCCATGACGAGGGGGCTTTTCCCAACAAGGGCGGAGAAGGCGTCCGCCACCTGTCGTGGGGTCTTGCTTTGAGCGAATACCACCTCAGGCAGACCCGTGCGCAGGGCGCGGTGATGATCGATCTTGGCGTCGCCTATATCCTCGAAAGGCAGATCTCTGAGGCGCTCAACAGCGTCCTTGACCTCTAACCTGCCGTCTTTAACAGCAGTCAGCAGCCGGCTAAGGCTCTCAGCGTCCACTTTGCGTCTTTAGCCTCTCTTGCTGCTTTGACGACCTGTTC
>JALYYZ010000196.1 GCA_030945985.1 Chloroflexota bacterium | reverse complement strand
CCTTTATGGTTGGGCACCTCGCGCCGGGTGACCCTATACAGGGGCTGCTGGGAAACAGACACGACCCTGAGCGTTACGCGCAATTGGTGCATGATTACGGGCTCGACAGGCCCCTCCACGAGCAGTACTTCTCTTATGTCGTGGGCCTGTTGCACGGCGATCTGGGCAAATCCTTCAAATACGCGGGGCGTCCCGTGGCCGACATCCTGCGACAAGGTGTGCCGGTGTCATTCGAGCTCGGTATTGCTGCCCTTGCTCTGAGTACTCTGGTGGGGGTGCCTGCAGGAGTGATAGCCGCCCTTAACCACAAGCGGCTCTCCGACCGCCTGATTATGTTTATCATGCTGGCCCTTTTTTCGGTGCCCTCCTTTGTGTTGATACCGATCCTGCGCTACTTCAACTTCATGGCATATGATGCCAATCTGCCGAGTCTGCCGGTGGCGGGCTGGGGCACGCTCGTGCAGGCGGTCATGCCTGTTTTTGTGCTTGCTGCGGCAAGTGCCGGGTACATCACAAGGCTAACCCGTTCGACTATGCTTGAGGTGCTGAGGCAAGACTACATCCGTACAGCCCGCTCTAAGGGGCTTTCCGAGCCGATCATCACGGTGCGCCACGCCTTACGGAACGCCTTTCTGCCCGTGATTACCGTGCTAGGGCCCTCGGCTGCCTTCGTCGTGACCGGAGCTTTCGTGGTAGAGAGCATCTTCTCCGTGCCGGGGATCGGCTTCTTATCGGTGCAGAGTATAGGCCAGCGCGACTATCCGGTAATACAGGCTACAACCCTGATACTGGGTGCGGCAGTGGTGCTGATGAACCTCCTGACTGACCTGCTGTACACAGTGCTTGACCCACGCATCAGGGTGCAGGGGTGAGAGCAAACACGGAAGGCCAGATCAAGGCAATGTCGGATCTGCGCCCGCAGGCAAAGAGAGGTGATGCTCCCTCATTTCTTGCTCGTCTCAGAGGCGACCCTGTAGCCTTCGCAAGCCTCCTTTTCATAGTCGTCACGGTCGTGCTGGCAGCCATTGGCCCCGCCATATACGAGGGGTTAGCGGCGGATATGAAGCAGTACCGCACGTATGACTACCAGGACTATGCCAACATCAATAGCTGGCCAAGCGCCGTACACTGGCTTGGAGCCGACGCCTTGGGACGTGATACCTTCACACGCTTGCTGCTGGGATTGAGAGTATCGCTGGGGGTGGCGGCTTTTGTGCAGATCATAAACGTCGGGCTGGGGGCGTCGCTCGGCCTCATGGCCGGTAATTATGGGGGCGTAATAGACTTCGTTGTGAGCCGCGTCGCCGACATGCTCTTTGCTTTCCCTGGCCTTCTGCTGGCTATCCTTGTCTCAGCCGTCTTTGGGCCTGCCGCACAAGACTTCGCCGGAGACATAGGGCGCCTGTTGCTCGTTTCAGGTGCGCTGGCCCTGGTCAGCTGGCCCCTGATGGCCCGCTATGTGCGAGCGCAGACCCTCTCACTCAAGGAGCGCGACTTCGTTCTGGCCGCCCGGAGCATAGGAGCCGGCGAGCGCCGCATCATGGTGACCCATATCCTGCCGAATGTGACAGGGCTTATCATCACTGCCGCCACCCTCGACGTGTCGGGCGTAGTACTCAGCGAGGCCGTGTTGAGCTTGCTGGGCCTCGGTATCCAGACGCCCGGCTCCAGCCTCGGCATCATGATTACCCAGGCGATCCCTGCTCTGCACAACAACCCGTTCCAGGTATTCGTGCCGGGCGCCATGCTCACCATGCTTGTGCTATCCTTCAGTTTCCTTGGCGACGGCATCCGCGACGCGCTTGACCCTCAAACGAGATAGGGCGAGATAGGGCGGCTTTCCATTACCAGGAGGCACCTTTATCGTGGTCATCCTGGCCTTTACGTCCGAGTCCTCCATGATGCGCAGGATCTGCATGTGGCTTTCGCGATGCAGCACTGACGTCTATCAGGGCAAGGCCCCGGTTTTTCGGGTAGGCCAACGCGTAAGCCAGAGCTAGGGTAGCGCCCCATGAAAGAAAAGCCATCCGTCTTGAAAAGAAAGAACCCAAACCTTGCGGGTTCGGACTCTTTCTTCTCTCATTCTAAACAAGGTGGCTGAAGAGATCCTGGATACTGCAGGCACTGCTAAGTGTTGTCCATCACCCTCTGCTTGGTGGCCTCGAACATAGCCCCCACCGAGCGGCCCGTATGCACACGGGCGATGGTCTCGGCAAGCATTGGCGCTATGCTGAGTACGGTCAGATTCGGCAACATCCGGTCAGGTGGGATCGGTATAGTATCGGTGACTACAATTTCGCGGAACGGGGTCGCTTGCAGGCGCTCTATAGCAGGCCCTGAGAGCACAGGATGGGTGCAACAGGCGTAGATTTCTTTAGCGCCCTTGTCGAGCACTATATTTGCTGCTTGTGTCATTGAGCCTGCTGTGTCTATCTCGTCGTCCACAAGTATGGCGCTTTTGCCGGCCACATCTCCGATCACGTTCATCACTTCGGCCCGATCAGAGTTACCCGAGCGTCGCTTCTCCACAATCGCCAGCGGCGCATCCATCAGCTCCGCGAAGTTGCGCGCTCGTTTGGCGTTGCCAATGTCGGTCGATACCACTACCGGGTCCTCTATATACTTGCTACGAAAATAGTCTGACAGCAGGTACATTGCTGTAAGCTCGTCAACCGGTATATTGAAGAAACCCTGGATCTGGCCCGCATGCAAGTCGATGGTGAGCACGCGATTGGCACCCGCCACCGTTATCAAGTCCGCGATAAGCCTGGACGTTATGGGCACCCGCGGCTGGTCTTTCTTGTCTGTACGTCCGTACGCGTAGTATGGAATTACCGCTGTAATGCGCCCCGCCGAAGCGCGTTTGGCGGCGTCCATGATAATAAGCAGCTCCATAATGGAGGTGTTGACGGGGGACGAGAGCGACTGCACGATGAATACGTCGTTTTCCCGAACGCTCTCATCGATCTTCACGAAGATATTCTCGTTTGAGAACTCGAACACCTCAAGGTTGCCCAGGCTAACATGGAGGCGGCGCGCGGTGGCTTCAGCCAGGGCAGGGTTCGCCCGTCCGGTAAATATGGTCAAGTCTTCTAACGGCGCCACTATCTACTTACCTTCCCCTTCCGATTTATCAGACTCCATGCCCTCGGCATCGCCTTGTTCTTCGCCCTGTGCTTCAGTTGTGAGCAGCGCGAGCGCCTTCTGCGCCGCGGCTTGCTCTGCAATCTTCTTGTTGCTGCCTATGGCGTTTGCGAGGGGGCGCCCACCTGTCTCCACCTCTACTCTGAACTGCCTCGCGTGGTCAGGCCCCATCGTTTCTACAAGGTGGTAGTAAGGCGTCTGCTTCATCCTGGCCTGGGTGAATTGCTGGAGCAAGCTCTTATAGTCCCCACTGAGTACTTCTTCTAGCTGCTCCATGCTGTGCTTGCCCTTTATATGTGACCAGACGGTTTTAGCGGCCCGTAGGCTGCCGTCCAGATAAGCGGCGCCTAGGAGAGCCTCAACTGCACGGCCTATGTTGGTGCCGCGAGTCCTGCCGCCGGCTGCCTCTTCGCCGTAGCTCATGTAAAGGTACTCGCCGATGTCCAGGGCCGCGCCTAGCTCCGCGAGCGTTTTGAGGCGCACGAGAGCTCCACGCAGGGAAGATAGTTGGCCCTCATCTTTGTCCGGCTGCGACTTGAAGAGGTCACTTGAGACTAGGAATCCGAGAATAGCATCTCCCAGAAACTCGAGCCTCTCGTTCGACTCAAGCGTGAACTCGGGAACATCGTGCAGGTAAGACCTGTGAACCAGTGCATTGAGCAGGAACTCTCGCCTCTTGAAAGAGTAGCCTATGCTCTTCTCCAGCTCTTCCAAAGGCCTACGAGGTGGTGCGCCCCTGTGGTGGCTGCCGGTATTTTCTACGTCGCCTTGCTGCGCAACCGTAGGCTGTAGATGATTTAGGCTTGGGACGGCCTCCTCGGAGTGCATAAGGGTGCTTACGCGGAGGCGAGGGCAGAATTGAGGTCAACGCCTGCTTTGCGTGCTATTTCCTGTAGCGCCGGCATGGAAACATCGAATGTATAACTGTAATGCATATCCGGCAGATCGGTGCTCTGTGACGTAGCAAGGCTGGGAGCAACCAGGAAGCGAGCGAACGCATCAGCGATGCCGTTGCCTTCTGGAGTCGTATCGTCCACGGTAATGCGCCCGTTGGAGGCGAGCGCCATCTTGAGCCCGTGCCCAAAATAAGATGACAGCCGCTCGGCTTCCGACATCTTGTCCGCCGCAATAGCGCTTATCTCTGCGGGTACGTCCCGCACTGCTGTAGCGTCCAGTTCGGATTCGCGCATCTCGTCTTGCATCACCGGGTGCTCCACGATATAACGGAGCAACTTCTGTAAATCATTGGCCATTAAGGTGTTTCCTCCAGCTCCCGTAATATTAAGTTGTGCCTATTATACATTATTGCCCACCTGCAATGTCCTGCCTCTTGATCTTCTTGTTCTCTTACCAAAGATAATTCTCAGGCACCGGTATATCATAAGCTTATTGCCTCTTCAGGCAACCTCTTGAGGAAAGAGCACTCCTTTCCAAAGACAAACAAATCAAAGCCCTGCGGTTCTTGACTTGTTTGCCTTAATTTCAAATTTCGAAAGCTAAAAGGTCTCTAGAATCTGCATTATGTTATAATCAGCCTATGAAAGCAGGTGGGGACGCGGCAGCGCAGACGGGCAGTTATAGTGAGCCTCCGGTATTGGGCATCATACTGCCTCTACCTCCGGGTGTAAACAACCTGTACGCCACCGTGAATGGCCGACGAGTGTTAAGCTCCGAGGCAAAGAGGTTCAAGAGCATAGTACGTGAGCAGATTACTGATATGTGCCTGTCAGGTATCCTTCCAAGCTCTACCGTTGATGCTATGCAGAACGGCTACCTGTCTCTCTTTATAGATTTCTACTTTGCCACGCCTATGAAGCGTGATCTCGATGGCGGCTTGAAGATTACGCAGGATGCTCTCTGTGAGGCATTGGGCATCAACGACAACAGGGTTGTCGATATACATCTTGTCAAGAGAATAGACCCGCGGAACCCACGTATAGAGGTACAATTGGAGACTATCGGCGAAGGCGATTGGAGCTTCAGCCAGGAATATATGTACGTCAATATCGTAGAGAAGAATGGTGACACCAGGGGCGCTGCGGACCCGCAGGTTGAGGCCCGGCAGTGAGAAGTACGGTTGCTCTTTCACCAGTGGAAACACGGGCTGCCGATAGTCTCTATACTGAGCATTTTATAGACGCCGGTGGGGTACGCATACGCTATATAGAGGCAGGAGTCGGCAACCCTGGACCGCCCCTTGTGTTGTTGCATGGCTTCCAGGCCGGGGCCGACTACTGGCTTCCACACCCTCTGCCACTGCTGGCAAGGGAGTTTCGGATCATAGCCCCGGATCTTCCCGGCTTTGGCTCTTCGGGTAGATTGGCGAAATACAGCCTCGACTCCTACGCGGAATGCTTGCTGGCTTTCCTGGATGTATTGGGAGTTGGCCAGGCTTATCTGCTTGGTCACTCTATGGGCGCGCAGATCGGCATAGCACTGGCTGTAAAAAGCTCTGACAGGGTAACCAAGCTGCTGCTGGTAGACAGCGCCGGATTGCCTCGCACAGGACCTGCCTGGACTGCCCCCTTGCAGATGCTGACCGATGCCAGCACTTATCACTATAAACTCTACCCTAAGATGTTTCGGCTGGCCCGCAAGTCCACAGCGTTACGCGAGTGCTTGTTGATGATCAGGGACGAGCATGTTACAGACTACTTGCGCAAGCTGCACATGCCCGTGCTGATAATATGGGGCTCGCGCGACCGCGTTGTACCCCTGGAGCATGGATCATTCCTGGCGCGGAACATACCTGGTGCTCGCCTGGCAATTATCCGAGGCGCAGGGCATATGCCTTTTTATCAGAAACCCGAGCAGTTTACCGATCTGGTGCTACACTTCTTGAAAGCCAACGAAGAGCAGACACAGCAACGTCAGGGGAGTCTTGAACCATGATAGATAAAGACGCGCATGAGGTAGAGTTCCCATCAGGGACAACTGCCGTCTCCGACGATCTTGACGAGCTTAATGTAGGCGATCTGCTTATCAAAGCCGAACAGCATGTGGCTGACCATGAGGGCCAGCCCATAGCGCAAGGCTCCCCTGACGTTGCTGTGTCTGCTCCAAGACCGGGAGTAGAGCACGACACCGTAGTGGTGCTCGATTTTGGGGCGCAGTATTCGCAGTTGATAGCCAGGCGCGTGCGCGAGCTTGGCGTCTACTGTGAGCTGCTCCCTTTCGACGCTCCAGCCAGTGAAATCGCCCGGCTCCAGCCGCGAGCCTATATACTCTCAGGGGGGGGTGCCAGCGTCTACGACCACGGCGCGCCCACACTGGCCCCCTACGTTGTGGAGAGCGGTTTGCCTGTGCTTGGCATCTGCTACGGTATGCATCTACTCGCGCAGGCGCATGGTGGCAGCGTAGAGCCGGCAACGCACAGGGAGTATGGCCCTGCGCTGGTCAGGAGAACAGTAGACTCTCCTCTCTTTGCGGGGCTAGGGGATGACCTGCCAGTCTGGATGAGCCATAGCGACAAGGTGGTGGCGCTACCCGCCGGCTTCGAAGTGCTGGCTTCATCGCCCAACGCGCCTGTGGCAGCCATGGGCAAGGGCACCACCGTCGGCCTGCAATTCCACCCGGAGGTTGCTCATACCCCACAGGGTAAAGAGATACTCGCTAACTTCCTCTTCAAGCTGGCCGGACTGTCGCCCACATGGAGTGCGCGCTCCTTTATAGGGGGAGCCGTCGAGCAGATACGCGAGGCTGTGGGAGAGGGCCGTGTGCTCTGTGGCCTCAGCGGAGGAGTCGATTCCTCTGTGGCGGCGGCTCTGGTTCATAAGGCTATCGGCGATCGCCTCACCTGCCTGTTTGTTGACAACGGCCTGCTCAGACAGGGCGAACCTGAGGACGTGATAGAGACTTTCGTGCGCAACCTTCATATGAACCTTGTAGCCGTGGACGCGGCGGACAGGTTCCTTAGCATACTTGAAGGGGTGAGCGACCCCGAAGAGAAGCGCAAGCGTATAGGAGCCACTTTCATCAGGGTCTTTGAAGAGGAGGCCGAGAAACTGGGCAGCTTCGACTTCCTGGCCCAGGGCACTGTTTACCCCGACGTGATCGAAAGCGCTACCCCTGAGCGGCCCCAAGCAGCGCGCATCAAGACCCACCACAATGTCGGCGGCTTGCCTGCTGATATGCGCTTCAAGCTAATCGAACCGCTGAGGTACCTCTTCAAGGATGAAGTAAGACAGGTAGGCATCGAGCTAGGGCTGTCAGATGAGATCGTATGGCGCCAGCCATTTCCAGGGCCTGGGCTCGCCGTCAGGCTTCTGGGGCCCATAACCCGCGAGAGGCTCGATACCCTTCGCGCGGCGGACGCTATTCTGCGCCATGAACTTCTCACCGCCGGGCTCAATAGAGAGGTATGGCAGGCTTTCGCCGTTCTATTGCCTGTGCAGAGCGTGGGCGTTATGGGAGATAACCGCACCTATGCCGATGTGGTTGCCTTGCGTGCTGTGACCTCAGTTGATGGCATGACAGCAGACTGGGCAAAACTGCCATATGAACTACTCGGCACGATGGCTAACCGCATAGTCAATGAAGTGAAGCATGTAAACCGCGTCGTGTACGACATCACCTCCAAGCCGCCTGCTACCATCGAGTGGGAGTAAGCTCAAAGAGCCATATCAAGACAGCCGAGCAGGCCGCCGGTCGAGCCGGCGTAGCTTCGCGGCAGATAACGGCCATGCGGCAGACGAGCATCTTTGCCAAAGACTGGGTTGTTGCCCTGACTATCTTCCTATTTACTCGCCTGATTGCCCTTGCTGCTGCCTACGCGGGCATTACAAAGTTGATTGCTGCTGAGCCTGCGCGTAACAAAGGCTGGCTGGCGGAACTTGCCCTGAACTGGGACGCGGCCTGGTATACCGGAATAGCACAGCATGGTTATAGCTTCGATCCTGCCGCTCCGGGTGGCAGTAATATAGCCTTCCCCCCTCTTTATCCTGCGTTGATGCGCGGCCTTTCTGAGATACTCGGCTGGGCGAGCTTTGGATGGGACTGGGGCAACAGGCAGTACGGCACTCTCGTCGTAGCCGGTCTGCTGATAAGCAATCTTAGCTTTCTGGTCGCTCTTATTTTGTTGGTGCGTCTCCTCTCGCCTCGTCTTGGCAGGGCGCGTGCAGCGCTGGTTGCCCTGGGTCTGGCGTCGCTGCCGACCGCCTTTTTCTTCTCAGCTATATATACTGAAGGCTTTTTCCTGATGCTTGTGCTCGCCGCGTTCACCGTGGCGCGCTCCGCCACGGGTTGGAAGTGGGCGGCTGCCGGACTGCTCGGTATGCTCGCCACGCTTACAAAATTCGCAGGCTTGCTGTTGTTCGGAGTGCTCCTGGTGGAGTATCTAGTGCAGCTTCCAGAGTCCCTAAAGGCACCAGAGCTAGCGGAGGAAACCCTAACCTCTTGGGGAAAGAGGACTTCCTTCCAAGAACAAAGAAATCAAAACCCGCAGGGTTTTGGTTTGCTTGTTCTTCTTATAAA
>JALYYZ010000192.1 GCA_030945985.1 Chloroflexota bacterium | reverse complement strand
GAGCATACCCGACATGTCGGTGAAGCCTTCGTTTATATAGCTTCCCAGGTGCCACAGGGTGATCAGCGCGTTCGTTTCCGGGCTGCCGTTGGCCTTGAGGGCTTTGACCATGATCGGGCCGCAGATGGTCGATTGGGCGTTGTGGGTGGTAATCACTACCTGGCTGGCGGGGCAAGAGAGCGAGAAGGGCCCAGGATCGACGTTGGCAGAGTTGGTAGGCTTATTTATCGTCCATGTCGAGCCGCCGGCCCAATTTAAGGCCAGCGTATCCCACACCGAAGACCTGAGGATCAGGCCCTGAAATGTGTCCGCGTTATGGTCACTTGTATAGCAGAGTTCGGTGGAGTTACGCTGCTGTTGCATGATACTGTCGCGGCTCTCCTCGGGGACGCTGTCACGGCCCAGGGAGCAGGTTGTAACTATACGGTCGAACCAGTGGTAGGTAAAGTACTCGTCCAGCGCGCCGATTTCGTAGTGTCCGAACTCGTGTATCAGCGTGCGGTAGCCGTTCGGCTGCGCCCACGCCCCTTCAAAGCCTGTGCCCGGCACATCGATATGCGTTGCCGGCAATCCTGCGAGGCCGGCGCCGAGACCATACGTTGTAGGCCACGTGGCGGCGTTTGAATAGAACCTGTAGTCGGCGCTCAGGAAGCTCTGGCTTTCTTCATAGAGGTTGACCTGCTCGAAGAACATCTGCCCGTTGGTGACATCGAACAGGTAGCGAGAGGCATTTCGGAAGCCGGCAGCTATATCGGCCAGGTTAGCGGGGGTCGCGTTGTACTCGACGCTTGCCACGATATTGAAGCCGATCTGTGCCTGGCTATGGTAAACAAACAGGTGCTGGGTGCCTCCCGGCGTGGTAATTACGTCGAAGGTCTGCGAGCCGTCCAACTGCTGCTTGATGTTGGTCAGCCAGACATGATACTGCCAGCCGCTATGGCTGCCCTTCAGGGTGGTGCCTGTAAAGACAAGCTTGCGTACCGCGATCTGGTCGCCCGCGCTCGCGTCTATGGTGAGCCTGCCATCCTGACCGGTCGTGCCCAGCATGGAGCAAGCTGATCCGTTGCGGTAGACCTCGGCCCCTTGCAAGGGTTGATTAGCCTGGTCCGTGACGTAGATTACCGTGGATATCGCAGGGCCACCCGTGACGCCTGCTGTTCGGGCCTGCGCGGTCGTCGCTGCTGTGCCGGCCAGCGCCAACAAGACGAGCAGCAGAGTGGAAAGAGCGCCCGTAACCGCTTTGTGCTCGCTCGCGCTCAATCGCAGAGCCTGTCTGAAAGATGCCGGTAGACGTAGGCCTGATTTCTCTTCACCCTTGATCGCTAATCTGATACTTTTCATAGTGTCGCCTCCTTACTCTTCCCTCTGCGCAAAAGCACAGAAGTTTAGTGCCTCCGTGCTGTAGCAGGGGGCTGTCTGCGTTTACAAAACGCCACGCTATCATTAAAGCAGGCGGCGGCAATATAGAGAAGGGATTTAGTGCCTCAAAAGGCGTACAAAAAGGTGTATAATCTCAACAGGCAGGTCTAGTGTCATGAGAGCCGGCAGTTCCGCAAATCTCTCGTGCCGTAGAGAGGCGCGCATTACATACGCAGCAAGATCAGATGCAGAGAGGCGCATTATATATGCAGCAAGATCAGATGCAGCAAGATCAGGCTCAAGCCACCCCATTCGCGTGGTTTGTCAAGCAGCAACGCAAGGAGCACGACTTTACCCAGCAGGCCCTGGCGACGCTTGCATGCTGCTCGATCGATACGATCAAGAAGATCGAGGCCGGTAAGCTGAAGCCTTCTCGCCAGCTTGCCGAGCTGCTGGCGTCGGCGCTCAGCATCGAGCCCCAGAAGTGGGCCATCTTCGTGCATTGGGCCAGGTCTCCTCATCAGGCATCTGCTACTTTAGAAGAGGCTGCGCATGAGCTTGCACAAGGTGCTGAGGGTTCGGTCGGTCAAGGTTCTCAAGGTGTCGCAGGTTCTCAAGCCGGTCAAGGTGCGGACGGTGCAGCCGATCAAAGCGTTCAAGCCGGTCAAAGCGCTCAAGATACACAGGCGGCAATCTCCTTGCAGCGCACCAATTTGCCTTATGCTACCGCGTCTTTCGTCGGGCGCGAGAAGGAACTCGGCGAGATATGGTCGCTGCTCAGGCGGACTGATGTACGCCTGCTTACCCTGCTCGGCGCCCCGGGCATCGGCAAGACCCGCCTGGCGGTACAGGCCGCCGCCGGTCTGCTTGGCGACTTTGATGGTGGGGTCTACCTTGTGCCGCTGGCCCCTTTAGCCGACCCTGCTCTGGTGGTCTACACCATCGCGCAGGTTCTAGGCGTGCCTGATATCGGAAGCCAACCTATATTGGAAAGTCTGAAGCACGCTTTGCAGGAGCGAGCGACCCTGCTCGTGCTGGACAACTTTGAGCACCTGTTGCCGGCGGCACACCTGGTGTCCGATCTGCTCGCCTCGGCATCTCGCTTGAAGGTGCTGGTCACCAGCCGTGAGAAGCTACATCTATATGGCGAATGCAAGTTCGCAGTGCCTCCCCTGAAAGTGCCTCCGGTGAACCCTGCCACTCCGCTCACTGCCGCAGAGCTTGCGGGCTACGAGGCCGCTGATTTGTTCATGCAACGGGCTCGCCTCACCGGTGCAGTTGACATAATCTCGGATGGGAACAGCCGAGCTATTGCCGAAATCTGCTTCAAGCTTGACGGACTTCCGCTGGCTATCGAGCTGGCAGCCGCTCGCGCCGGCTCTTTACTGCCCGAGGCTATGTTGCAGCGCCTGAACAGCCTTTTCTCTTTTCTCACAGGCGGCGCGCGAGACCTCCCGGAACGGCAGAAAACGCTCCGTAACACTATCGACTGGAGCTATCGCCTGTTGGACGAGCCCTGTCAAAAAGTGTTCAGACGCTTGGCCGTCTTCAGAGGCGGGTGCAGCCTTGAGGCCGTAGAGGCTGTTTGCGATGCCGCCGGCCTGGGTATAGATGTAGCCCAGGGCCTGGCGTCGCTTGTTAGCAAGAGTTTGCTCCAGGAGGGCGGTGCGACTGCGGGCCAGGCGCGCTTTTGGCTGCTCGAAACAGTGCGCGAGTACGCCTGGGAGCGGCTAAGCGAAAACTGCGAGGGCGATGAAACCAGGGAGCTCCATGCCGGCTATTTCAGGCAACTGGCCGAGCGCGCCGAACCTCATCTGCGCGGGCCGCAACAGGCGCTCTGGATGGACAGGGTAGAGGCTGACTACGGGAATATCCAGGCGGCGTTTGAATGGAGCCAGGAGGAAAGCAGCCGGGCCGATGAGGGGCTCTGGATGGCGGGGGCACTCCTGATCTTCCTGGAAACCCGCGCCCACATCAGCGAATGGTCGAACCGCCTGGTCCCGGCGCTCGCCCAGCCCAACCTGCAAGGCCCCACAGCGGGCCGCGCTAAGGCTCTCCTTGCCGCAGGTAGATTTACCTGGTATTCGCGAGATTATTCAGCAGCGGAGTCCCTGATTATTGAGAGCCTTCAGATCTCGCGAGAAATTGGCGACCGAGTAGGGACGATTTTCGCTCTCGAAGGGTTGGGCCTCGTAAAGGCACAAAAGGACGACCCGGACGGGTTTACGGCTCTTTATGCCTTGCTCGAAGAAAGCCTTCAGACAAGAACAGAGATAGGGTATATGGTTGGCTTTGCCGAGCTCATGGCTTTTATGCTCTATCGAACAGTACAGTATCACGAGTTTGCGCGGGCCGAAGAGCTGTACAAGCAGTACCTGCCCGCGCTGAGAGCGCTCGGCGACAAGAGGGGCCTTGCCGTCTTTCTGTACGGTGCCGGCAACCTCTTCTCGCACCGGAACAACTATCGCAAGGCTGCCCACGCCTTTGCAGAGAGCATCACGCTGACGCAGGAGCTGCATGACAAGCAGGGTGTTGCATGGTGCGTTGCCGGCCTCGGAGAGCTAGCGGCAGCGCGGGGCAACATGGGCCTTGCCGCGCTGATGTTCGGGCTGGGGGCGGCATTGCTGCAAGCCTACGGCGTTGAATTGAGAGACCATCCCTTCCACCCTGCCGAGTTTCAGGAGATGATGAGCGCTGTGCAATCATGTCTGGGGGAGAGTGCCTTTCATGAAGCATGGCAGAGAGGCCAGGCGTTGGCAGATAAGGCTGACGGCGTGGATACAGCGGTAGCCTTTGCCCTAGCGTCCCTACCGCAGGGGTGATGCACATCATGTCCCTGTAGTTTTGTCCTCTCTGCGGGTGGCCCACAAGCAATACGCCGGGTACTGGGACGCAAGGTGCTGCATAGTACCAACAAATACCTCAATCAAATACCTCAATAATCAGACGGACCAGGCAAGGGTATGGGGCGACGAACCAACTTCGCAAAGGTCAAGTAAAGGGCACAACCAAAGGTGACATCCACAGCCAGCTCAAGTTCGTGTCAGGAGCCTTCGGGCTAGCTGCCTAGATCTTCTGTCCACCTCCTATCACTGCGCTTCTGTTCGCAAGGGCCCATGTTGTTGCAACACAGCCTTCACATGTGCAAAGCACGGCAAAGTACTCATAGTACAGGGGATCGGATGTCACCGTATGCGATGGAACCCGACTGCCCATCTCAGGTCAGGGTCCGACAGGCTGATTCTCTGATTGGGACCAGGAGAATGGTGGCTGGCTACTCGCCTGTCGAAGAGCGCCCAGCATTCCCAGGAGGTTATCTCATGGCCTCCCGGGCCTTCAGGACCGCTCGATTCTGTGGCGTCCTCGGCGAAACGCGAGCTATAGCGTATGCCTCCAACCGGGCGTCCCCGCTCATCGACGACCTGATACAGGGCGTAAGCTAGAGCCTGGGTCAGTTCACGGTGGGCGTCTCTGACGGCCGTCGAGGTGATGTGATTGTACCCATACCTCACAGCGATAGTTTTGAGGATTGGGATGGTGTTGAGAGCTTCGAGTGTTCGCTCGGCCTCCAGGTCAATGAAAGCAACTGCCGCGTCGAGGAAGCGTGTGCCGGCGATGCGCTTAACAGCTATCCAGTGCTGGAGACCTGAAGGCCATGAAGTGGGATCGAATGGCGTATCGGAGCTATCCTCATGCACAGACATATTTACCCTCGTCGCGAACTCTTCCAGGCTTTCGGAGGTCTTTGTCTGGCGGGGTAAGTCTACCCTGAAGGCTTGCAGGGACTCCACGAATGCACAGGATCGATCTCTGGCACAGTAGAATACGCGGAAGCGCTCCGAGTCTGGCGTACCCCACCCCTTGCTCGGATCGTCGAAGCGCCCACCGAATGTGCCAGGCTGGGGCTCATCGTCCCGATGTGCATACTCCCAGGGGGTCGGGGTGAAGGGATCACGGGCTATTCGGTACAGGGGATAAGTTGGGGGAGATACCAGGCTGACCTGTATCTCCCCCGATAGAATATATGAAGGCGGGTTGTTTTCCAATTATTGTGTAGCAGACCCCCTTAGTCTGTGGGTATCAAATGGTTACCGGGCAGTTATCAGGCAGCTTTATTGAGTAGCAAAATCGCGTGCGGCAGTTATCACTTCGCGAAGCTTCCCTTCGCGAATAGCTTCGACCGGTCGCATGTCATCAAGACGAGGGTTCAAGCCGATCAGCCAGGCTCGCGCAACGTCTGAGGAGGAGAAGGCTGCGGTCAGCAACTCCGTTACCTGGTAGGCTGTGCGAAGCTTCTCATCGACACCGGAGTTCTTGTTCGGGAGATTTTCTCCCTCGGCCCAACGCGCGATAGTTCTGCCCGACGTCATGCCTACCATGAAGGCCGTCAGGGTCTGGCCCAGAAGTGCGGCCAGCCGCCCGGTCAGTTCCGGTAGAGGCGTGGTTACCGAGGCTCTATGGGCTGCATCAACTATATCGGTAAGGGGCTGATCAATTATTCGCTCCATAATATTCATATCTACAACCCTCTCTGTCTCATCCCCAGTCAGGTCGGCCCACAATTGTGTAAGATCGTTCCCGCCTGTCTACGTGGCCGCGACCATTTCAACCTGGCACCTGTCATCCATGTCATCAAGCAAATCATTGTCCTGCACACAACATATCATATTTTCCATCGCTTGTCAACGAATTGTCAAGATATTCAACACAAAAATGTCTCAACATTAGTCAAACCTTACTACGTACCTTGTGGTGGCTACTTACGCCACCCGCAGCCTTTACGGGCCGTTTTCAAGAGTGGAAGGCGTAAGTAGCCACTACAGGCGTAGCGAGCCAATAGAGAAGGTACCTTTGGGCGAACAACGCCGTATACTCCGGCAGCGATTTGGTGCCTTACAATGTGCGCTGATGACCGCCTAATGGATGGTAGGTAAAAGCATGGCTGTGGCTTGGCTGAGACGGATTGAACATGGCGGGTGAGATCACGTGCCCCCAGTCCTGACACTTCCCTGCAATACCTGTTGATGGCAGCATAAGGGCACGCGGTCACAACGCCGGATGAATGGCTCAGACACTTTGAGCCTAGCAAGGGAGATTGCATATCATGAGGCATGACACTTCCTTCGAGCCTCACAAGAGATTGCGTGTTCTACGTCCTGACGCTTTCCTACGGTGTTTGGCAGCCTGGGAAGAACGAATTACCTACAATCTTGGCTGACTGGCCCCTGGTGACCGTGTTTCCTGGTCTGAAGTAACTCCTGTTCTGGGGGTCGCATGTTTCTGGCAAGCCCGTCTCGGGGTTGGTGCCACCGCATACATAGCCGCCCATCGCGTTGCGTGACGCAAGCCTCTCTACGAAGATGTAGAAGGGCGATGTGCCCGGCACATCTGTGAATATCTGGTCAGAGTGCGCCTCTGAGAAGCCTGCCGCATTGGCTACGATCTTCGAGAGTTGGCCTCTAGACGCGTTACTCGAGGGGCGGAAGTACGGCCTGCTGGCAGGAAGTATGCAAGGCTCTCCGGTTCCGCCACATGCGTAGCCACCCATGGCTCCCCTGTTCACCAACCTGTTCACAAAGGCGTAGAATGGCGAGCCCGTGGGGATATCCTCGAACAACTGCGGTCCTGGGTCTTCGCTGAAGCCTGCCGAGTTACTCACCAGCTTGCTGATCTGCCCCCGGCTGATGGGGTTGTTGTAGCGGAAGTAGGGATTGTTGTACGGGTCACACGGCTCGGAATCTCCGCTGACGGGGTTCTGCCCGCCGCATGGGTAGCCGGCCACGATGTTCCGGCAGGCAAGGCATCTCACATAGGGATAGAAAGTGTTGGCGGCAGGCACATCCGTAAATTGGGTCAAGCACTGCCCTGGGAAGGGCGTGGACGTTGGAGGTAGCGGCGTGGGGGTTCGAGTGGCAACCGGCGCCGTTGGTACCGGCGTTGCACCACCCTGGCCACAGGTATTGAATTTGAGGCTCGCGATGCGCGTGTGCCATGCTACGTCGCCACTGCTGTTGTACTCGGTGGTGTACCAGAATGTGCAATCGTCAGTAGGGTCAACGGTCATGTCCGAGTAGTCGCCCCAGCGATCTGATCTTACCTGCACTCCACTGCCGTTCACAATTGTCCCCTCGCCACTGGTGAAGGTGCCAGGTGGGTCGTTGGCCTGCCGTCCTGCATAGCGGATACCTGGATAGACAGTGCTGCTCGATACGCTGTAGCCGGCAAGCATGTTGGCGTCGCGGTCCTGGGCGACGCTGCCCATCCAGCGGTGTATGCCGTCGGCAGGCGCCCAGGTGCCCTGCTGGTAGATGGCCGGAGCGGTAGCCGGGTTGCGGATTTCGTACCAGCGCACTCCTGCAAAGTTGTTCGCATTGACATTGTGGTTACCGACTATCACCTCAGTGCCGCCGAAGTTGCGGTAGGCAAGGCGGTACATCATGCGACTGCCGACGCCTGACAGCTTTTGCTGGGTGTTCGGCTGGGGGATGCAGTTTGAATTGCACAAACCGGTGTAGGGGGCGGCGCCCGCCACGGCTCCTGCTGCGGTCCAGGAAGAGTTGGCCGGGGTGGTCCAATCTACGTGATAGCGGTAGAGATTGAGCGTGGCACCGGCTTCGACGAAGTAGTCGGGCGCGCCGGCAGGCGGCGGGGTCGATCCGTCGAGGTCGGAAGGCTGCACAAGGCTGCTGTTTACGCCAAGCGGCCCATCGATCGATTGCCAGCGAGCGGTTTGGCCTTGCAGCATCATGTTACGCTCGAATACGTAGGGACGGCTGCCCGCGTAAGTCTGGCCGCCATTAAATTGATTCACGCCCATGTAGTAGCCGTCGGGCCACATGCCAAAGTGCGGGTAGTCGGCGAAATCGGTAGTGCTGAGCTCGAACGAGTAAGGATACCAGGTGCCTGTAGGATCGGGCGAAGTGGAGATGGCGATACATTCGTTGTACGGGCTGGTGGTGGTGAACTGGCTGATTAGCCAGCGATCGGCCAACTGGTCGTAGAGCACTATGGGGTCACCATCATTGCTGCTCTCACAAGGCGTGCCGGCGCCGCTCCAAATCTGGTTGATATTTACCGGCCCAGCTAACAGGGTGCCGCTCTTGCTGTAAACTGCGACCGCAGAGTTGACCATTTGCACGTAGTGATTGGGTCCTACCTCACCGTTGGTATCGGGCGGAACGCCGGAGCCCACGGACAAGTCCATACCTTCGAAGTTGACGAAGGCGGGGGAGAGCGCTCCCACGTGCCCTCCCACGGGGTTCGCGTTAGTCTGGATCACGGGATCGGTACCGTCTTTGTGTGTGCCTTCTGGTAATGGAGCCTTTTCTACCTCGGCGCGACGCGTCGTGGTATGCGGGGCGAGAGGGAGCGAGCTAAGCCTGGCCGATACATGCGCAGCCACGGGCGCACTCACCAGGATGTTCTTGCCGGCGACGGTTGACCGCTCCTGCTGAGGCATGTGTATTGCGGAGCTGCTTTTCGTCCCACCTTCCGAGGCGAGAGAGCCGGTGCTGTGCGCGGCAGGGATGGTCGGACCGATAGTGCTGATTTCACTGCCCACAAGGCCAATAACCAACAAGAGCGCGCCGGCAAACGCCATGCGTCCCCTTCTCTGTGTCTTCACTGCTGTTGTCTCTTCCATCTCTATCGCTAGCTCCTTCCAGGTACGTTGATTATCCTTGTTGTGTATAGTTGGGCACCCTGTTCCAGACAGCCTGCCCAACCGAGATTACAATTAGTAGCATTATAACGGGAAAAGGCCACAGAGTCTAGAGGTCGCCACTGACATCCAGTCATAAGTCCCAGTTACGCACAAAA
>JALYYZ010000189.1 GCA_030945985.1 Chloroflexota bacterium | reverse complement strand
AGGTATCCAGGAAAGTCATGGTACCAGTTTCTCCATACAATGAAGGGCAGACGTATACCACTGGGAAGTCGTGCAGCCCGCGTGCGTCGTGGACGTTTGGCCCGCGTCTAAAACTGCGGGACTCCGGCCCGGCAACTACTATATACCCGTGTTGATACGCGCGAAGCGGTAGCCGACCGAGCGTTCGGTGATAATATATCGCGCGTTTTCGGGGTCGTCGCCCAGCTTCTTACGTAACCTGCTCACATAGGTCTTGAGGTAGTCCATGTCACCCCTGTACTCGTCGCCCCACACCTTGCCGAGCAGCGAGTCGAAGGGCATAACGCGCCCGGCATTGCGCACGAGCTGATAGAGCAGTTTGTACTCCGTAGGCGTCAACTTGACTGGCGCGCCGCTAACGGTCACCTCGCGACTGTCAAAGTTCACCGTGACTTCCCCTGATGTGAACTGGGGAACGGCACTGACCGGGGCTGGCATCTCGGCGCGTCTTAGTACCGCTTTGATGCGGGCGAAGAGCTCAAGGTGGCTAAAAGGCTTGGTGAGGTAATCGTCGGCCCCTGTTTCCAGGCCCTTGACCTTACTCATCTCATCACCCCTGGCGGTGAGCATCAGCACAGGGGCGTCAGAGACCTCGCGGATGCGAGACATGAGCTCGAAACCGTTGATATAGGGCATATTCACGTCAAGCAGCGTCACATCGGGCGAAAGATCGACAAACTTGCGCCAGCCTTCCTCCCCGTCGCCGGCCGAGTAGACCTGCGCGTCCTGCCACTGGAATTGCAAGCCGATTGTTACTGCCTCGACTATGCCCTTATCATCGTCTACTATCAGAAATTTCATCGTAAAGCCGCCAATCGCCCTGCGCGCACGCTCGCCCCCTTTAAGTAAGTAGATTGGTCATTATAACAGACTTACGCACGGCCCTTTGTGCCGCGATTAGTTGCCTCGCTCTAAGAGACACAACCACTTTCTTCACCAAACGTTCACCCAGTCTTACCGGGTCTTTAACCTGGCAGCCTCATTATAGAGGCACATGGCTCAAAGAGCGCCGCTGGCCGAGGCGGGCGACATGGGCGTACAAAGCGGAACAGGCGCAAAAATGGAGGACATTTTTATGAAGACAACTATACAGGTCAAGGAGTGGATGACCTCGCCGGTCAAGCTGGTAGAGCCCACCACACAGGTGTCTGAAGCTTACAACACGATGCTAGAGCAGGGCATCAGGCGATTGGCTGTAGTAGATGAAGCCAGGCTGGTAGGCATAGTCACCCTGGGCGACCTGAGAGAGGCGCGGCCCTCGCCAGCCACCAGCCTGAGCATTTACGAGTTGAATTATCTACTTTCGAAGCTAACGGTCGCCCAGGTGATGACCCACGACCCATACACCATCACGCCTGACACCCAGATCCAGCAGGCCGCCAGGCTGATGCTCGACCGCAAGATAGGTGGCCTGCCCGTCGTGAGCAAGACGGGCCAGGTAGTGGGCATGATTACCGAGTCGGATATATTCCGCATGCTGATAGACCAGTGGGATTATTTCACAAACCAGCACGTCGATCCCGGCCTGTTCGCGTCGGTCGTGGCCGAAGGTATCAACTCTTAATGCCTCCCCCTCTTTTGATTTGAGGCATGGGAGAGATGTCAGGGGCAATTTGCGACATGCATAGCAGACGCGCTCTTTCCGACCTGAGCCTCTTTCCGGCTTGGGAATGAACAGTTGCAAGGACGCTGAGGACGTGGACAGAGTAAAGAAGCAAAGAGTAAAGAAGCAAAGAGTAAAGAAGCAAAGAGTAAAGAGCAAGGCGGCAATTGCCGCATAACCAAAAGGAGCAGAACGTGAACGGCACTTCAGAGACCGAGAAGAAGACCACAGACTACGCTGCGACCGGCGAAGCATTACCTCACCAGGTTCACACCGCGCACCATGCCCAACATAGCCAGCACGCACTCCACGCCGAGCAAGCTCAAGTGGAGCATGGTGTCGTTCTTACACCACGTCAGCCAGGTACCACCCGCGGGGAAGCTCCCTCAACGCCGGAGCCTTTGGGCACTATAGAGACACGCTCGCATGCGGGCTGGATGGGCAAGATGACCACTGCTGCGGAAGCCCTCAAGCTGGTGAAGTCAGGCGAGCGCGTTTACATAGGCGGCGGCTGCGGTGAGCCTATCGTGCTGGCGCAGGCGCTTGCGGCACGAGCAGACGAGCTACGCCATGTAGAAATCGTGCATGTGCTGACGGCAGGGCACGCCGCCTACACCTCGCCGGGCATGGAGGAGTCCTTCAGGGTCAACTCCCTATTTATAGGTGCAAACGTACGTGGGGCTGTACAATCAGGGAGGGCCGACTTTACGCCTGTGCTCCTCTCCGAGATACCACGCCTCTTCCAGGCCGGCTACCTGCCGATCGACGTGGCGCTCATTTCGGTCTCTCCCCCTGACGCTCACGGCTACTGCAGCTTTGGGGTAGAAGTTGGGGCAACCAAGCCGGCAGCCGAGAGCGCTGCCATCGTGATCGCCGAGATCAACCCGCACATGCCACGCGTGTGGGGCAATTCGTTCATTCACCTGAGCCAGATCACCGCCTGTGTGCCGGTTGACTACCCGCTGCTTGAGATGCCCCAGGGCGTCGCCTCTCCTCTCTACAAAGCAATCGGCAGGTATGTTGCCGGGCTGGTCAGGGACGGCGACACGCTCCAGATGGGCATCGGGGCTATACCCGACGCAGTGCTTGGCTTCCTGGAAGAGAAGCACGACCTGGGTATACATAGCGAGATGTTCTCTGACGGCATTATGGAGCTGGTGGAGCGCGGGGTAATTACAGGCAGACGCAAGAATTTCCTGCCAGGCAAGATAGTGGCTGCCTTCATGCTCGGCACCGAGCGGCTCTACAACTTTGTGCATGATAACCCGATCATCGAGATGCGTCCGGTCGACTTTACGAATGACCCCTACACGATCAGCCGCAACGACAACATGATAGCTATCAACTCAGCGCTGCAAATTGACCTCACGGGCCAGGTGTGCGCCGACTCGATAGGCTGTAAGTTCTACAGTGGAGTGGGAGGCCAGGCCGATTTCATGAGAGGCGCGGCACGCTCGCAAGGCGGTAAGCCGATCATAGCAATGCCCTCAACTGCAGTGAACGACACCTTGTCGCGCATAGTGACGGTACTGGAGCCGGGGGCTGGAGTGACCACCACGCGCAACGATGTGCATTACGTCGTGACGGAGTACGGGGTTGCCCAGTTGTACGGCAAGAGCATGAGGCAGCGAGCCGAAGTGCTGATAGAGATAGCCCACCCAGATTTCAGAGATGAGCTGCGGGCAGCAGCGGGCGACAGATGCCTGCTGTGAGGGCGTAACATGGGAAGGTGAGCACGCATGGCCTCTGCCGCCGCAGGCGGGGACCATGGTAAGTTGCTCCAGAACAGGAGCGAGCCAGTACCTGCCACAACCGGCTCGCTCCGCTACACGTCGCGGTTCCTACTTGGGAGGTCACGAAATGGAACGGCACATCTTAGTCCCACTGGATGGCTCCTCCCTCGCAGAACTCGCCTTGACGCATGCGCTCTGCATTGCGCGCACTACTTCACAGGGCATCACGCTGCTGCGCACCATACCCTTGCATCCGGTGGCAAGCTGGGGTGGCCGGTCACCGGTTACATCAGGTGGCTACGAGGAGATCTGGGAAGACGAGAGGGAGGCAGCCCACGATTATCTGCGCGGCCTTGCTGAGCGACTGAAAATCGCAGGGATCGCCGCTCAAATAGAGACATCACAGGATGACGCGGCATCGGCGATTGTGTCATATCCGGAGGAGCACGCTGAGGCATCGCTGGTCGTCATGACTACACATGGGCATAGCGGTGTAAACCGTTGGGTCTTCGGGAGCGTTACCGAGAAAGTACTGCACGCTTCACCGGTGCCACTCTTGTTGGTCAGACCGCTAGACGACCACAGGCTACAAGCCCTGATCACACCCGAATACAAATTAATCCTCGTCCCACTGGACGGCTCGCCACTTGCCGAGCAGGCATTGGAAGAGGCACGGGTGCTGGCCGTCGCCACCGGCGCGGAACTCGTGCTGGTCTGCGCGGTCAACGAGTTTCCTGAGATCAGGGTCGCACGGGGATCGCGTGACGAGATAACGCGGTGGCAAGGCGAGGCTGCTCAAATCGTAGCGTACCTGGACGCAACAGCCGAAGTGCTTAGAGCAGATGGGCTTACCGTGCGCACAAAGATCGAATATGGCGCTCCGGCTGACGCCATCCTACATGCAAGCGAGATGACCGGCGCAGATCTTATTGTTATGTCAAATCATGGCAGGAGCGGCCTCCATCGTCCCTGGCTGGGCAGCGTGGCGCTGAAAGTCGTGCAGGGTGCTCCCTGGCCCGTACTGCTGGTATGTGCAAAGGAGCATACTTAATGCCTCTTCATGGACCTTTTAGCTTTTGAAAGTAGAACAAAGAAATATGACCCTGCGGGTCATATTTCTTTGTTCCTGGAAAGAAGCGCTCTTTCCCCAAAGGGTGGCTGGAAGTTGCATTAATAAAAGAGCAGTATGCACTTAACCTCAACCCTGACAAGCATGAGGCGAGCACACACGCCTGCCTCCTCCCACATCTATGGAAATGCATGTGGGAGGAGGCAGCTTCCGTCTTGTGATACCACGCTTGTGCCGCACACACGCTTTGCCGTAGGGGTGCAACGCTTATCCAAACAGCGTAGCTGGGCGTAACACTCGCTGGCACCCCTACATGGCCTAGATTGGCGCTTCTGCCTGGTCCGTCCGCACGGTCCCCACGTCAGACAGCAGGCTGGGAGGGGGAGAAGAGGCAGCATTAGCGGTCTCGCGCGCCTTTGCCTCCCGATAATAGTCGCGCCAGATAAGCTTGTGGACCCCCAACCGGTAGGGCAGACGGTTCACAAACGGGATGAAGGGGAAGATGATAAGCAGAAGAGTAAGCACACCCATAATGCCCCATATCAGCACATCGGCGTTGGCTGCGGCAGTGGTGGTGAACGGCGGTATCTGATACCAGAAGGTATATAGCCATAGCCAGGCCTGCCCGGGGTAGTTGTGCGTCTCGTTCATGATGCCCCATTGTGAGCCGAGAAGGTTGGCGTCTTTGGCTTTGTCGGGCAGCGCGCCCTCTGCCAGGAAGAGAAGGGGTTTAGTGAAGTCGTTCTGGTAGAAACCCTTGCTCCGCTGCAATATCCCGTCCAAAGCGCCACTCGCCCCGAGGACCTGCAGCCGCCCCATCAGCGTGCCGTAAGGGCCGTAATCCCCAGCGGGCACGGTAAGTTGGCCGTTGTCTGCCTTGGCGTCTCCCAGAGCGGTGGCGTAGGCGTCCTCCCACTTGGTCTGCTGGTCCGCGCTCGCGCTCTGGAAGGTCTTTAGATCGGCTGTTAGCTTGGGATCGCTCTGCGCGGCTATCGTCAGCGGCTCGAGCACATAAGTTTGTGCCGTGTCAATTGGGATATGTACGCCGCCCATCTGCTGGAGCGACAGCGGCCCGATGTACTGTACAGAGCCCGTACCGTTATTGTATGGTGGGCCGTACTGCGAAAGTATGCTCGTGCCGCTGATTTCGGACGTAGCCGTTGTCACAAAGTCGATAGGCTTTTCCTGGGCGTACTGCTGGATCGTGATCGGCGGGTCATCGGGTGAGGAGAGTACAATGGCGAGAACGACGCCCACGCATGCCACGAGAGCCAGGGCAATCAGGCCTTCGCGGATCAGGTCATATGGAGTCTGACGGATGCCTGAATAATACCGACCCTGGTCCGAAGGAACCGGGCGCTCCATTGACTCTTCGGGCGTGGCGGCAGGGTCACTCGAACTGTTGCGGCCCTTCTTGCCCCGTCGCCGGCCCGAGAACCACGGCGACCACCCGGGACCCATAGGTCCGCCCCAGCGTTCCTCCCTGCTGCGCTCGGTCTGCACGCTGAGGGCATAGGGCCGCACCACTCCGCGAATACGTACCATCACCAGGTGTATCAGCACAAGCACCACCACGAAGATGGGCAGGATGAGGACGTGGAAGCCGTACATCTGGCCGAAGTTCATGGGGTTGAAGAAAGCGCCTATCAGCACGCCGTTCAGCGCG
>JALYYZ010000176.1 GCA_030945985.1 Chloroflexota bacterium | reverse complement strand
TACATTATGACCGTACACTACACCCGGCAATAATTCTTGGCGGCGCAGTTGTTTGCTCTGCTTGCCGATCAGCTTGCGAGGCTCGACAATAAGCTCATATGTCTTCTGTTCAGTGGCCATATTTTATTCCTTCCTCCGACGATTGTAATCTGTCTATTATACAACAAAACGGGCACGCTTGTCGCATGCCCTTTTTGCTACCTTTACGATTGCTCTGCTGAGCCTAGCTGTTGCTCCTGTCGATCACCGCCAGCTGCGTCTCTGGATCAAAGGCGTGCATCTTATCCATGTTGAATATGATGTCCACCACATGACCCGGTTCAGCCTCGGTACGGGCGTCCACGCGGGCTACGAAGGTGTTCTGACCCGCAAGCATATAGAGGAATATTTCAGCGCCCATAGGCTCTGTGACGTCTACGCGAGCATTCACACGTGCGAAATCCTCGGGGCTGTCGTCCTCGTCTATCAGGCCCTGGGCGAAGCGGGCGTCATGTATATCCTGGGGGCGAATGCCGAATACTACCTGCTTGCCGCTATATGGGGCCATATAAGATTTAAACCTGGGGGGAACGCGCAGACTCATACCCCCGTCGGCGCCTGTGCCCGCAGACGTGAGCACAAGATCGCCACCCGACTGTTCAACCTGCATGTTTAGCAGGTTCATAGCGGGCGTACCGATGAAACCGGCGACGAACATATTGACGGGCTTGCTGAAGATGTTCTTTGGAGAGTCCACCTGCTGCAATACGCCGTCCTTCATAACAGCAATGCGGTCTCCCATGGTCATAGCCTCGATCTGGTCGTGGGTGACATATATGGTAGTGGTCTGGAGACGCTGGTGCAAGCGGCTGATGAGCGCGCGGGTCTCTACGCGCATCTTCGCGTCGAGGTTGGATAGCGGCTCGTCCATCAGGAAGACCTGGGGCTCGCGAACGATGGCCCGTCCGAGCGCCACACGCTGCCTCTGACCGCCGGAGAGTTGCTTCGGCTTTCTGAGGAGAAGCTGCTTGAGCCCCAACCCATCGGCCACACCCTCTACTCGTGTCTTTAGCTGGTCTTTGGGCATGCCGGCGAGTTTGAGCGCGAAGCCCATATTATCAAAGACGTTCATGTGAGGATAAAGCGCATAGTTCTGAAAGACCATAGCGATATCACGATCCTTGGGAGCAATGTTATTCACAACTCGCTCTCCAATAGAGACTGTGCCATCGGAAATCTCTTCCAGGCCGGCGAGCATCCTGAGCGCGGTGGACTTCCCGCAACCGGATGGCCCTACAAGCACCATAAACTCTTTATCCTTGATGTCCAGGTTGAGGTCCGTGACTGCAGTTACATTACCGTACCGTTTGAATACGTTCTGAAAAATTACGTTCGCCATGCGTTTCCTCCTAAATAGCTGATTTTGGTCCAACACGAGCGCTAAAAGGATCTACCGTCGGGACATATGGCTGATAATACCACAGCATACGACCGGAGAACCGGAGGGCTACCGGCTACTCGTCCGAAAAAGAGTCCTTCAGCACCTCGAAGTTTTCCAATGCCATACCTGTGCCAATCGCCACACACGCCAGGGGGTTGTCAGCAACAAAGCAAGGTATACCTGTCACCTGCGTAAGCAATTCGTCGATATGCCGTAGCAAGGCTCCGCCACCCGTCATCACCATGCCACGGTCTATGATGTCGGAAGCCAGCTCAGGGGGCGTGTTCTCCAGAACCTGCCGCACCGCGCCGACTACCTGTTCCAGGGGTTCCGCTATGGCCTCTACAACTTCGTTGGTACGAACCTGTATAGTCCTGGGAAGTCCTGCTACTTGATCGCGACCTCTCACCTCCATGACGAGTTCTTCAGACGGCTCCAGCGGCAGCGCGCTGCCGATCTGCATCTTTAGTTCTTCTGCCGTGCGATCACCAATGAGGAGATTATACTTGCGCTTGATGTAAGATGCAATAGCCTGATCGAGCTTATCGCCACCAACTCTGATAGAATTCTTTACAACGATGCCATTGAGCGCAATAACAGCCACCTCAGTGGTACCGCCACCTATGTCAACTACCATACTACCCGATGGCGCATCGACCGGGATGCGGGCACCGATAGCGGCGGCTAGGGGCTCTGGAATAAGATATGCCTCTTTGGCCCCCGCTTGCATAGCCGCGTCACGAACGGCACGGCACTCGACGCTGGTTACACCTGCAGGCATGCAAATCATCACCCGAGGCTTAAAAAGGCTGAAGCGGCCCAGTGCCCGAGCAATGAAGGCCTTCAAGAGGGCTTCCGTCACCAGATAATCAGAGATGACACCATTTTGCATTGGGCGCACCACTTCTACCGTGTCGGGTGTGCGCCCCAACATTTCGTAGGCTGCTCGGCCTACTGCTTTGACCCGGCCATCCTTTGTAGAGATGGCTACGACAGATGGTTCGTTGAGTACGACCCCTTTGCCCTTCACATATACTAAAACATTAGCTGTTCCCAGATCGATTCCTATAGACCTACCGAGCAATTAACCCTCCCCTTGCCGGTTATGTCGCCTGCGGTTGCCAACGCGGACCCGGAGAGCCGCCAAACGCATAGCGGTTTGCGCCGCAGCAAGATCTTCAATATCTCCTCTGTTGGCCAGCGCCTGCTCGGCACGAGTGCGAGCCTCCTGGGCTGCCGCCGTGTCGATCTCTTCCGAGCGCTCGGCCACATCGGCCAGAACTGTAACTTTGTCGTGCAATACTTCCAGGAAGCCGCCTGAGATCACGATGCTTCGCTCGTCGGCTCCTTTCTTGACCCTGAGCTCGCCGGTTTGTAGCACCGTTATGATCGGCGCATGGTGAGGTAAGATACCCACCATACCGTCGACGGAGGGCGCTATCACCATATCGATACCATCTTCTTGCAGTACCATTCTCTCGGCGGTGACAATTTCTAAAGTTAGCGGCATATAGTCATCCTCCTCTATTAAGAAGCAGTCTGGCCCCATTATAGCAGAAAGCCCCGTCTAAAACAGAAATGGAGGCTGCACGGCGCAGCCTCCATCGATAGTTACCATATTGAGCGAGCTGTGACGGCAAATAGTATTGTAGCACTGACAACCGCCGCAGCCACCTGGTCTAAACTATGCCTGCGCCTGCATAGTTGCGCCTTTCTCAACTGCCTCATCGATAGAGCCTACCATATAGAAGGCTTGCTCGGGCAGCGTATCGTGCTTGCCATCGAGGATTTCCTTGAAGCCGCGCACGGTATCGGCAATCGACACGTAGCGACCCGGCACGCCTGTGAACACCTCTCCCGTGAAGAAAGGTTGAGAGAGGAAGCGCTGGATGCGCCGAGCGCGCGCTACCGTCAGCTTATCCTCTTCCGATAGCTCCTCGATGCCGAGGATGGCGATGATGTCCTGGAGGTCCTTGAAGCGCTGGAGCACGCGCTGCACACTCCTGGCTATATCGTAGTGTTCCTGTCCTACCACACGCGGATCTAGAATACGTGAGGTGGAAGCCAGGGGATCGACGGCGGGGAATAGACCCTGGGCGGCAAGGGCGCGCTCCAGGTTGATGGTGGCGTCCAGGTGGGCGAAGGTGGTGGCGGGAGCCGGGTCAGTGTAGTCGTCAGCCGGCACGTAGATGGCCTGCACCGAGGTAATAGAGCCATTCTTCGTGGAGGTAATACGCTCCTGAAGCTGGCCCATCTCGGTTGCAAGCGTCGGCTGGTAACCTACGGCGGAAGGCATGCGCCCCAGCAAGGCTGATACTTCGGAGCCTGCCTGCACAAAACGGAAGATGTTATCTATAAAGACCAGCAGGTCGGCTCCCTTTGTGTCGCGAAAGTATTCGGCCATGGTTAGCCCGGTCAGACCCACGCGCAGGCGAGCTCCAGGAGGCTCGTTCATCTGCCCGAAGACCATAACCGTCTTGTCGATAACACCGGCGGCCTGCATCTCCGCGTATAGCTGAGTGCCTTCGCGTGTTCGCTCGCCTACTCCGCAGAAGACGGAATAGCCACCATGCTGCTTTGCCACGTTGTTGATAAGCTCGGTAATTACAACCGTTTTACCAACGCCGGCGCCTCCGAAGACGCCGATCTTACCACCCCTTGAGAACGGCGCGATCAGATCGATGACTTTGATACCTGTTTCAAATAGCTGCGCCACGGTTGATTGGTCCTCGAATAGAGGGGCCGGACGGTGAATAGGGTAATGCTCGGTAGCGAGTACAGGGCCGCGCTCGTCAATCGGATCGCCTGTCACCGAGAAGATACGTCCCAGGCATGCCTCACCCACAGGCACTGTGATAGGTCCACCCGTATCGACGGCAGCCATCCCACGGCGCAGGCCATCGGTGCTGGTCATCGAGACGGCGCGTACCCAGTCGTTGCCCAGGTGCTGCTGCACTTCAGCAATCAGCTTTCCACCGCTGCTCTTGCTGCCCTCAGCCGCCGAGCCCTCCAGAGCTATTTCGACCGCGTTGTAAATCTCAGGTAATTGGTCGGGTGGAAACTCGATGTCCAACACGGGGCCTGTGATCTGTACAATTCTTCCTGTTGCCGGCATTCTTTTACTCCTATTCTGAAGTTAGAGCTACATACATCCTATGCGTTTGGCTATGCGTTCTGGCGGTGTATCCACCAGCCTATGGCTGCGCCTCCCACAACGTTAGCTATAAAGAGCGCATATTGGTCCATATAGTGGTTGATATCAGGCTTGAAGCTGTTCAAAAAGATGAAAAAGATAAACAACCAGATTATCGCCCCATAAAGTGCTCCCGCGAGCATAGGCTGTATCTTGAAGCGCCTAAAGATCGGCAGGTATTGCACCAGGCCCACGCCCACGATAGCGAATATAACAAAGTGTATAATGGCGCCGATCAAGTATCTCTTTGGCAGAAACTGGTAGGTGTTCTCGGCGGCGGTCCCCTTCACCAGCGACCCTATCAGACTTGGCGTAAAGTACCACTTACCGTCACGAAGGAGCAGGTCAGCCACGAGCATAATCAGGGCGACCACTACCCCACCAATGAGGCCCCCAATTGCGCCTTCCAGTAATTTCGTTGTTGTTTTCTTCGGATGATATATAGTTGCCATTGAGCCTCGATTGAGTTGCTACAGAGTTACGGCCCGAACCGCACAGTCATGCATCCCGGTCCTAGCCCGTCAGGGCGGCCGCGCCGCTGGATACTTCGATGATCTCACGGGTAATATTCGCTTGGCGAAGTTTGTTATAGGCAAGTGTCAGATCGCTGATCATATCCTTGGCGTTCTGGGTGGCGTTTCGCATTGCTACCAACTTGGCTGATTGCTCGGAAGCCACATGCTCCAACAGCGCCTGATAGATGCGTATCTCCACATACCTGGGCAAGAGTTGCGCCAGCACGCCCTGGGCGCTCGGCTCGAATTCGAACTCGACGCCTCGCTCGGCGGTCTTCCCCTCTCCTTCTGTGCCTCCACCCGGATCAACGGGCAAGAGCCTGTAAACGTTGGGCTTCTGAACAAGCGTGTTCACGAAGTCCGAATAGATCAGGTAGACTGCATCGACACGCCCGTTGACGAACTCTTCGGTTGCCACACGGGCTATAGGCGCTATATCTCTGAGGGACGGGCGATCACCCAGGTTGGTGAACTCAGCGATGAGGGGCCTACCATACCGGAGCATGAAATCGCGGCCTTTACGACCCACGGCGATCACACTTACAGGCGCTCCCGCCTCGTCAAGTATGAAC
>JALYYZ010000165.1 GCA_030945985.1 Chloroflexota bacterium | reverse complement strand
ACCCACCGCCACCTCGGTGCCAACAGCCACGACGGTGCAGCCCACCGCCACCCCTCCCGTGCCAACAGCCACGACGGTGCAGCCCACGGCTTGCCCGATCCAGTTCAATGATATAAGCGCGGGATCCACCTTCTATTCCTACGTGAGGTGCCTTGCCTGCGGCAACATCCTGGGCGGATACGTATGCGGTGAGACAGGCGAGCCTTGCCCAGGCAACTACTTCAGGCCAGGAGCTAACGTCACCAGGGGGCAGGCAGCTAAGATCATCTCCAATGCCGCAGGTTACGTAGACGCAATCCCCGCAGGCGCCCAGACCTTCCAGGATGTGCCCTCCTCGTCTCCTTTCTGGCTGTTTGTAGAGCGAGTATATCTGCATGGAGCAATATCCGGCTACGTGTGCGGTGGCCCAGGAGAGCCGTGTCCAGGCAGCTATTTCAGGCCGGGAGCCAACCTGACGAGAGGACAGCTTGCAAAGATAGCCACCTCTGTGGCCGGCTACTCCGAGCCTGCACCCGCTACACCTACGTTCGCGGACGTGCCCACAGATTCACCCTTCTACATCTACATAGAGCGTGCTCACGCCCACAACATCATCTCAGGCTACAGCTGTGGTGGCTCCGGTGAGCCGTGCCCAGGCAGCTACTACAGACAGGGGCTGAACGTCACCAGGGGGCAGACTGCCAAGATAGTGTCCTCCACCTTCTTCCCCAACTGCCAGGCGCCATGATAAGGGGCTCTTTTGGGGCGCTGTACCCAGAGAGCCAGAAGAACAAATTCGACAGCGTGCTGGCCGCTGCCATAAGCAGCGGCCAACGCCACCACGATACGCAGTCCATCTCAGGAGGTAGCATGTCCCGGTGCACGCCCGTCTTGACATACGACCAGATGAACAATCAGCGAAACAACTAGCAGAAAAGGAGATAAAAGGACATGGATATGAAGTCACCTCTAAGGAAAACATTCTCGGGTATATCATTGGCGCTACTGGTGGGTTGGCTGCTGGTTAGCGGCCTCTTATCCGAGGAGAGCGCTCTGGCCGCCGGCAGGGGCACAACCGGCAGCGCCCAGCAGCGAGGCATCGATGGGGGCATGCCCTCCGCTGAGGCCAGGTCGGCACCGTCATTGATCACAAGCAACCAGTTTTACGCCGCTATGGCCTTTAACCTGGCCGCCAACCAATACCTCGTCGTTTGGGAGGACATGCACAACGGTGCCCTGACCCCCGACCTGTACGGACAGCTACTGGCGGGCGACGGCTCTCCCATCGGCACAAACTTCGCTATCAGCACCGCTCCCAACAGCCAGAGTTCGCCACGTATCGCCTACAGCTCGGTAAGCAACACATATATGGTGGTGTGGCACGATCTGCGTGCAGGGGGCAATAACTGGGATATCTACGGCCAGAGAGTATCAGGCAGTGATGGCTCGTTGCTCGGTAGCAACTTCCCAATCTTCGTTGACGCGAATGCAGAGGTATGGCCGTCGATAGCATACAGCCCCCAGACCGACCAGTTCCTGGTAGCATGGCACACATACATCGGCCAGAGTAGCAACGTTGATGTGTTCGCGCGCTTCGTGTCCCCCGCCGGCACAGTAAATCCTGCCACGATCTCTATTGCCATTACGGGTAACGAGGAAAAATACCCGTGGGTAGCATACGACCCCGACGCCGGGCAGTTCCTGGTCCTGTGGGCCGCTACCCTCAGCAACAGCAATATGGACATTCAGGGGCAGCTGGTCAACAACAGCGGTGTCCTACAAGGCAATGTAATCAACGTAACAACCAACTTGAGCCGGCAATACGCGCCTACCGCCGACTACAACCCGGTGCAGAAGCAGTGGTTCGTGGCCTGGGTAGACGAGCGCGCAGGCGTCGCGGTATATGATATATATGGACAGCTACTCAACGGCGGCACGGGCGTGTTGCAGGGCGGCAACTTCCCCATATCCACGAGCGCCGTCGGCGAGCTTATCTATGCCGTCAGCTACAACATATCCACCGGCCGCTATATGGTGCTGTGGGATAACAGCTACGAGCCTGGTCCATGGCACGTTTCGGCCCGCTTGTATGAAGGCGATGGCACACCGGTGGCCGCCGCTTTCCCTGTGCTGAGCACCGCCCAGGGCTACAACAGCCAGGATAGCCCTGCGGTTGCCCCAATGACCAACCCGGCGGGTTTCATGGTAGTCTTCAACAACGAGACGTCCGGCGGTGATTACGATGTGTGGGGTCAGCGCGTGGGCCATGACGGTCGCCTGTTCGGCAGCAGCCTCCCGATAGCTCCACTGCCTGACCTGCTGCCTGTGCCCACTACCTGCTCAATCGACTATTCGGATGTACCCGCAGGCTCGACGTTCTACAGCTTTGTGCGCTGCCTTGCCTGCCGTAACGTGCTTTCCGGCTATGCCGACGGCACTTTCAAGCCGGGCAACAACGTGACGCGAGCGCAACTTTCCAAGATCGTGTCAAACGCGGCAGGCTTTAGCGACGCGCCTCTGATCCAGATCTTCCAGGACATTCAACCCGGCAGCGACTTCTACAACGTGATCGAGCGACTGGCGGTGCGCGGGGTCATCAGCGGCTATGCCTGCAACAGCGCCCCCGATATGCCATGCATACTCGGCAGCAACCGCCCTTACTTCCGCCCAGGTGACAACGCGAGCAGAGGTCAGATCGCCAAGATTATCTCACAGGCCGCCGGCTATCAGGACCCGACGCCCTCCCATACTTTCCAGGACGTTCCCGCTTCCAATCCCTTCTTCTCTTTTGTCGAGCGACTCGTGTTGCACAAGGCCATGTCGGGCTATATATGCGACAACGCCGGTCTGCCATGTGTGGCTCCCGGCAACCTGCCCTACTTCAAGGTGGGAGACAACGCCACGCGCGGCCAAATCTCAAAGATAGTCGGCAACACCTTCTTCCCCGCCTGTCAGACCCCGTGAGCAATTCAACCCACCCCAGCGACAACGCCACAAGAGGCCAAGAAATGCGGAAGTTTGATTCGATCAACTATAGCCAACGCTGCCGGGTATAACGAGAATATCCCGGATAGACAACAGTGGATGAACAAACAATCGAAACCCTGCGGGTTTCGATTGTGTGTAGCGCATACGCAGAATAGAGGATACTGTGGCCTACTGAGAGCCTGCATGCGTAGGTCACATGCTTGTCGGATAGTCGCATTATAAATGGTTACGCGTTATACTGTACAAGTGACGTGAATCTTTCCTCCAATAGTATGCTTCGCCGAGTATCGGTGATTGGCAAGCTTACAATGGAGGTAATGGTGTGTGAGGTAACGGAGAGTAACAATCCCTGAAGTCAGCTTCTATCGGAAGCAGGTTTTCCGTTTGGATGGCTAACACGAAACGATACTGGGCTAGTTCAGTGGGTGCATGGCTTTTCTGCTGATACTTAGCAAGCCTGGCATTGGCCATTCGGGTGGAAGAGCAGCAGACAAGCGTATTCTATGCGACACGACAACTAAATCTGTGTGGAAGGTGGGAGAGTAAGTGGACTATATAGATTGGGTGAATAAGGTGTGGCGACATGTGTGTCTATTGTGGAATAGCCCTGAAGGCTTCAAGAAGGATAAAGGGTTCAATTACTTCCATGTGCTGGGTAGCCTGCGGATAGACGAGACTTCGTTCACGACGGTCGAACATAACCGCTTGCATTCAGCCATTCAGCAAGCATTGCAAACTTTAGCTGGGGTAGATCTGTTGCGTCCAAAGGACAATACTAACACCCCGTACTATGTGATTAGCGGCGCCGGCGAAGAGTGCCTGAAAGCAGGCAGGGAAGTGTATGATGCAAACTGGCGCAGAAACCCTGACTCGCTGTTCAACGCCTACCCCCAGGCGAAGGACTTTCTCTACAAGCTGAATAGCCTGGCGCAGATCCATGGGCCTGGTGAAAGTTATGTCTACCTGGACGAGGGTGTAAAAGCGTCCTCCGTGTGGAAAGCACTTGACTATCCGGCGTTAGAGGGTCATGTTCCCCAGGATCGGAAGGATTTACGGGACCTCATCGCCGCTTTGTCAAGCGGGAAATATATCCGTGTGCATAGTAATTCGGTAGGAGATGCGGCTATATCCCCGACCTTTCAGGGCTTTCTCGTCCAAAAACTTACTCAGGATTCGTCAGGGAATAACTACATGCTTCATCGATTATAGCACGGCTAAGATGATCTGGAAGTTGCTACCTTTATTCGCCGGCGACTCCCCCGTGCAGTTTCATGAACCTTTTAGCTCTTGAAAGAGAGACAACAAATCGGAGCCCTGCGGGCTCCGATTTGTTGTCGTTGGAATGAAACACTCTTTCCCTAAGAGGTCGCTTGAAGAGATACTGGTGTCTCTTCAAGTGACCTCTTTGCTCTTGAAAGCAAAACAACCAACTCGAAACCCGCCGGGTTTCGAGTTGGTTGTTTTGAACTGAAGTGCTCTTCTCCTGAGGCGTCGCCTGAAGAAACATTAGTAACACCTAGAAGGCAAGAACTGAAGTGTTAGATAGAGACGAGGCGCCTTAGTGCAACATCGTCTCTATGCTCCTTTATCTCACCCTCGGGCAGCACCTTACTCGTTTGCTCCGTAGCTCTCACCAGCAGCACAGGCACGTGGGCGGCCTGCACCACTCTCATAGCCACACTACCCAGCCACAACCGCTCTAGGCCGGTTCTGCCGTGGGTCGCCATTACGATCAGACCGGCATCTTCTTCCTGTGCGACCCGCAAGATCTCGCCGGCAGGGTCCCCCTGGTTAGTCTTTGTTTTTACCCGCAGCCCCTCTGCACGAAGTTTCTGCGCTATATCGAAAAGATACTGGTTTAGCCGAGCATCTTCCACCTGGGCGGCCTTTTCCAGCCAGAGAGGCGCTTGCTCGCCGGATCCATGGTCGAATACGTGCATCGCCTCTGGGCCCACCATTACGGAAAGAAGCACAAGAGTGCTATCCCATGCGGAAGCCAGTTCCACCGCTTGGTGCAATGCTTGCTCGGCAAAAGGTGAGCCATCCAACGGTACCATAAGCGTACCGTGGGGCTTCGGTGCGTGAACCATTGGTTCAGCGGTGCCCTTTAGCGAATGTCCGTTTATTTCGTCTTCCGGCCGCACCAGCAGCAGTGGCACGGGCGATGCGTGCAGCACCTTCTCGGCCACACTGCCCATCAGCCACCGTCCAAAACCGCTCCTACCGTGGGTTGACATGGCGATCATGGTGACATTAGGGTGCATATCAACATAATGAATAATGGCTCTTGTAGGATCGTCCTCCACCACCTGTGTATGCACCTCGAATCCTTCTGCTTCTAGTCTGCGAGCTACGCCCGCTATGTAGGCTCGCGCCTGCTCGGGTTCACGCTCCCAACCCTCCCAAACTGTCTGAGATGACGGAAGCATGCCGCTCGCCACTCCCATGAATACCGGGGGCGGCACTACACGCAAGAGTAATATGGAGTCGTTCGTTGCCCGTGCCAGCGCTTTCGCATGAGGCAGCACGCCCTCTGCCATGCTTGAGCCGTCGAGGGTAACTAAAATCTGCTCTTTCATACTATTTCTCCTTGTATCCAGGCGGTTCTTGCCTGCGCGAACTTTGCAATCTATAATTGGTTCGTCCGTTTCAATCACAGTATAATGCCGGCTGGTAAAGGCGCGGGTATGCAAGGGTGGATATTTGGTGAATAATGCTCCATCTCTCTAATGCGGCTTACTCCTCATATGCCAGGTCCAATTAGTAATCTCAGGCACATCCTCGAAATGCTCTCTCGAATAGGCCACCGCCCGCTGTATCAATGTGGAGCACTGGTCTACAAGAGCTGGGGTACGCGCGCTCAGCCGGCGAGCGTTCTTCATAGCGTCGATAGCCAGGTGGTAGCGGCTCATGCCGTTGAGCACCACCATATCGAAGGGGGTAGTAGTCGTTCCGTGCTCCGTGAAGCCCCGAACATGGAAGCGCTCGGCGTTAGCGCGGCCATGCACCAGTTGGTGTATCGCCCTCTGGTAGCCATGAAAGGCGAAGATCACCGGCTTGTCGGCTGTAAAGAGGTTCACAAAGTCGCTCTCGCTCATGCCATGGGGGTGTACCGCAGCAGGGAAGAGGCTCATCAAGTCGACGACGTTGACCACACGCACCTTCATTTCAGGGATATTCTTTCGTAGCCACGAGGCGGCGGCGACAGTCTCCATAGTGGGAATATCGCCCGCGCAGGCAAGCACGACGTCCGGTTCTATGCCATCGTCGTTCGAGGCCCAATCCCACCTCGACGCTCCCCTGATGCAATGCTCTATCGCCTGCTCCATGCTCAGGTATTGCAACTGTGGCTGCTTATCTTGCACGATCAGGTTGACGTAGTTGCGGCTGCGCAAGCAGTGGTTGGCCACCGATAACAGGCAGTTGGCGTCGGGCGGGAGATAAATGCGCGTCACCGTGCCTCCCTTCGAGAGCATAACGTCTATCAGGCCGGGACCCTGGTGGCTGAAGCCGTTGTGGTCGTTGCGCCATGAAGTAGAGGTGAGCAATACGTTCAGGGAGGCGACGCTATCGCGCCATGCCAGCCTGGAAGCTTCTTGCAGCCACTTGGTGTGCTGCACGGCCATCGACGCCGACACCATAGCGAACGCCTCGTACGTGGCAAAGAGGCCGTGCCGCCCGGTAAGCAGGTAGCCTTCGAGCCAGCCCTCACAGTTGTGCTCGCTCAATATCTCCATCACGCGTCCATCTGCTGATACGTGGTCGTCAATAGAAATTGTCTTGCCGACAAAGCAGCGGTTCTCCACTTCAAAGACATTGCCTAGCCTGTTGGAGTTGGTCTCGTCGGGGCAGAAAAGACGGAAGTTGGCCTCTTTCCGGTTCCGGACAAATATGTCGCGCAGGAGCTTGCCAAACTGGCGTACAGACTCCAGGCGCTCGCTCCCTGGTTTCTCGACCTCCACAGCGTAGTCACGGAAGTCAGGCAGATTGAGGTCAACCAGCAGCTTGCCGCCGTTGGCATGTGGGTTGGCTCCCATGCGCCGGTCGCCTACAGGCGCAAGCTCCGCGAGCTCCTGCATGAGCGTTCCTTCCCGGTCGAATAGCTCCTCGGGTTTATAGCTCTCTAACCACTCTTGCAGGGCAGCCATGTGTTCGGGGTTCTTCTTGACGTTATCCAGCGGCACCTGGTGCGATCGGAAGGTACCCTCCACCGGCAAACCGTCCACCTCCCTGGGACCTGTCCAACCCTTTGGAGTACGCAGAACAATCATTGGCCAGCGCGGGCGTCCCGCTGCTCCTGCCGGCGATTCTCCTGAGCGCGCTGCGGCCTGTATCTCGCGAATTGTGCTGTAGCAGCCGTCCAGAACCGCCGCGAACTGCTGGTGAATGCGTTCGGGCTCATCCCCTTCTACGAAATGCACACTGTAACCGAACCCCTCAAACATGGAGCGCACATCGGCATCGCTCGAGCGTCCGAGCACCGTCGGGTTGGCGATCTTGTAGCCGTTGAGGTGCAGGATCGGCAGCACCGCGCCATCTCGGGCGGGATTGATGAAGTTGATACCCTGCCACGAGCCCATGAGAGGCGCAGTCTCGGCCTCACCATCGCCCACCACGGCTGCGACGATCAGGTCGGGATTGTCGAAAGCCGCGCCATAGGCATGTGTCAGGACGTAACCAAGCTCTCCACCCTCGTGGATCGAGCCGGGAGTAGGCACGCTCACGTGGCTCGGCACGCCGCCAGGTGTAGAAAATTGCCGGAAAAGATGCCTCATTCCCTCCAGGTCCTGCGAGACTTCCGGGTAGATCTCGGAGTAGGTGCCTTCCAGGTAGACGTTGGCTATCAGCGCCGGCCCGCCATGTCCGGGGCCTGCCAGGTAGATGACGTTAGCGTCGCACTCTTTGATGAGGCGGTTCAGGTGTACATATATAAGGCTGAGGCCGGGCGACGTGCCCCAGTGCCCGAGAAGGCGCGGCTTGATCTGCTCAGGCGTCAGGGGTTCGCGCACGAGTGGGTTTTCCTGAAATATATC
>JALYYZ010000164.1 GCA_030945985.1 Chloroflexota bacterium | reverse complement strand
TCTTTCAAAAGCTAAAAGGTCGTTCGAAGCTGCACTAGGCACTATCTCCTAGTATCCATTCTGTGCAGGTGCTGTAGGAGCCTCAAGGCGGCGTGGGAAAGTTCACCATACCTGTTGTGCGTCGTGACCAAGTTAGAGACAACAGAATAGCAGAAACAACTGCAAACCCTCGGGTTTGCAGTTGTTTCTGCTACTGAAAAGAACAAAGAATTCACAAACCGCGGGCTTGTGAATTCTTTGTTCTCATTCTTTCCTCATTCTCCGACAGAGCACCGGGGCGGTCTTTGCAAACGCGCCAGCATCCTTACTATAAGACTATAAGCTTACAAGACCCTAATCCAGATGCTTGAGCAGGTGCCTCAAATGACTGTTTTGGGCCCTCCCTAGTTAGCACATGGGAAACTAGAAGGTAGCCTGAAGAGGCCTTGCGACCGGGCAAAAGGGCTGGGGTCCTGTTGTCAGCACCTGCGACTCAAACGCGAGCAGAGCCTCTTTTCTGTTGAGGCCGCCACCGTAGCCTACAAGCCTGCCGTTTGCTCCGATGACCCTGTGGCATGGCACTATGATCGAGATGGGGTTGCGCCCGTTGGCAAGCCCCACTGCCCGGGACGCGTTGCTGTTGCCTAAAGAGCCTGCAAGCCGACCGTAGGAGGTCGTTACCCCGTAGGGTATCTTCAGCAACTCCCGCCATACTTGTTGCTGGAAGGCGCTGCCCTGGGGAGCTATAGCCAGATCGAAATCGCGCAATGTGCCCGCGAAGTAGGCCGCGAGTTGCTGTTTTGCTTCGGCAAAGGGCACGGCATTGTCGTTGCGCAGCCACTGTTCCATGCCCTGTGGGCCGTGCCTCGACGCGTCCATGTAGAGGCCGGTCAGGGATAGGCCGTCGGAGACGAGCATCAGCGGTTCCAGGGGGCTCGTGAAGTATGTGTAATATGTCGGCTTGATTGCTATTGCTGAGGTAGGGCTGAGGGTGTTTGCTTCCATCATTATCGATCCTCCGGACTTTTCATGGCTGAGGGTGTTTGCTTTCATCTTTGTTGGTCCTCCAGGCTTTTCCATAGATGCATAGCCGCGTAGGAGCGCCAGGGCCGCCACGATTGGGCAAGCTCCTCGATTGCTTTCGGCTGCATCATGCCGAGAGCCTTGCGGATGCCGAGGTCTGTACCGGGGAAGGCGTCGGGCCACGAGAGCGCCCGCATGGCAATGTACTGCGCGGTCCACTCGCCAATGCCGGGCAGCTCTTTTAGTCGCATTATCTTTTCTTCAGCGCCCGTGCCCGGCACTAGCTTAATTTCACCCGTCGTGACGGCCCGCGCGATGCCGATGATCGCTGTGGCTTTGGATCTGGTGATCCCTAGTTGCGTGATCTCTTCGACCTCAAGCGTGGCGACACGGCCAGCAGTTGGTGAGATGTGGCTGAGTGCCTCGAAGGGTGTGCTCACCGGTTCCCCAAAGGCTGCCGCGAAGCGACCGGTGAGGGTTGTTGCCGCCTTCACACTGACCAGTTGACCGAGTATGGCTCGCAATGCAAGCTCGAAGCCGTCGAAAGCGCCGGGGACACGCAGGCCGGGATGGGCCGCAGCCAGTTCGCCGAGATGGGCCGCTATTTGGTTGGGCTCTGCTGCGAGGTCAAATAATCGCTTTACCTGGGCCAACACCTGCGACAGGGCAGGGGCGACCGACACCGATAGCTCGACACGCAGGCGGTTATGGCTCTGAGACTGCTCCACCGCTATCCAACCTTTGCTTGCGCCTACAGCAACCGTGCGCATGTAGCGGTTTCCCTGCACCTCCTCCACGCCGTTGATCGCGCGAGCGCCAAGAAATTGCAACAGCGATGACCAGTCGAAGGGCGGTCGATAGGCCAGGTCGCAGAAGAGGCTTTGCTGCGGCACCTGAGCCGACCTGGTCTTGCGCAAGCTCGTGGGGTTGAGGTGGTAGCGCGCCTTGAAGAGGGCATTGAAGCGGGTCACACTGGAGAAGCCGCTGGCGTAGGCCACCTCGATGACGGGCAGGTTGGTGTCGGTCAGCAGGCGTTTGGCAAGAAGGAGCCGCTGAGTCTGAGCCAGTTCTACCGGAGAGACGCCAAGCTCGCTCTCCAGCACACGCCGAAGGTGGCGGTCGCTGACCCCCATCTCGACGGCCAGCTCGGCGACGGATATCCCTGTAAGCGCACCATCTTCTATCCGTCCTGCGACATCGGCTGCAAGCCTGCTAACCATATCGACCTGTGCGTTGCCCGGCGCGAGCTCGGGACGACACCGCAGGCAGGGCCGGAAGCCGGCACGCTCTGCGGCAGCGGCGCTTGGGTGGAAGGTGCAACTCTCAAGCCTGGGAGTTCTGGCGGGGCAGATCGTACGGCAATAGATGCCCGTCGTGGACACACCAACGAAGAAGACCCCATCGAAACGGCTGTCGTGGCTGAGCACGGCCTGATAGCAACTCTCCGCGTCTAATGATCTGTTGTTCATAAAGTGATTATAGCGCACTATCTGAGGTGCGTCTCACCGTTTTCGGACATCAAAGCAGATGCGCGATCCTTCGCTATGACTGGTCTGCGCCCTGCCTCAAGTGGCTATTTTATGCCCAGCACAGAGAAGTTTGAAGGCTTAGGCCCGCCTGCTGATTCCTGGTCGGTTTCTACGCGGGTCGCACGGAAACCTGCGTCCAGCATCATCCTCTCGACTTCGTGGCTAAAGTAAGGTACACACTCGAGCGTCCCATACTGCAAGGGCGAAGCTGGCGCATTTGGGGGCCAGCGATGCTTGGGGAGCATTGTAGTCACGAGCAAGCCGCCCGGCTTGAGCACACGATAGAGTTCTGCAAAGGCCGCAGCAGGGCGGGGCCAGAAGTAGATGGAGTGGATGCTGAAGGCCTTGCTAAAGGAGGCGTCGGCAAAGGGTAATTCAGCAGCGTCTCCGTAGCGCAGGTCGGCGCGGCGTGAGCGTACAGCCTCGGCCACCCGCTCCGACGCATCGTGGAGCATCGTCTCAGAAAAGTCGACGCCTGCGACCAGGCCGCTCGTTACCCTTTTCAACAGCTCTTCAACCGCAACGCCCGGCCCGAAGCCGACCTCCAGGATGTGATCTGTCGGCTGTGGGTGCAGTAGAGTGATTGTCCAGAGGTTCTCGGGAAGGTGGTCGCGTGCCATCGCCTGGCCGACCGCGTGCCCAACCTCGCCAAATGGCTGCCGGTACTGGCTGTCTAGGTTTTGCTCGTCGGGTTCTGTGCTGGACATGGACTATAGTTTAGCAGAGCGCTGCCCGAACGTTGCCATTCTGCACACGAGTTCTTTGCTACACCACTGTACTCTCCAACAGTTACACCTCCGCGCCCAGCCCTGTGTTGGCGCGCACCTCGAGTTCAGTGAACCGCGCTTCCGACGAGGGCTCGCGGCTCATCAGGGTGCCGATGAAGGCTCCCAGGAAGCCGAGGGGGATGCTCACGATGCCGGGGTTCGCCAGCGGGAAGAT
>JALYYZ010000157.1 GCA_030945985.1 Chloroflexota bacterium | reverse complement strand
GTTTGTTCTTCTGTTTCTTTAGTCGCTACTTGAGGGGAGGCTGCACGCACGCAGGGAAGAAACTATTCGACACTATTTTGGCGGTCTGACCGCGACTGGCAATGTCGTTTGGGCGGACATAAGGGCGCATGCCTGGCGCAACACACGGCTCTGCCTGCGCGCCACACGCGTAGCCGCTCATAATCCCACGTGAAGAGAGGCGCTCTATCCATAGATAGAAGGCGCCGGATACCGGCACGTCTTCGTACGTTTGGCCTCTGGGCGTGTTGTTGTATCCGCGTGCATTGCTCACTATCTTGGCGATCTGACCACGAGACGCGACATCATTTGGCCTGAAATATGGCCTGTTCTGCCCGTCGCAAGGCTCACCTACACTGCCACATGCATAGCCGCTCATGATGCCCATCGAGGACAACCTCTCGACCCACAGGTAGAATGGGCTGCCCGGCGCTACGTCGCTATATGTCTGGCCTGACGCAGGGTCGTTGAAGGCTGCGGCGTTGCTTACTATTTTAGAAAGTTGGCCTCTCGACACCGAGTTGCCAGGCTTGAAGGTGCCATCGGCATAGCCGTTGATGATGCCCTGGCAGGCAAGGCAGCGCACATAATTATAAAATGGGCTCTCCGCATCTACGTCGGGGAATCGCAGGCTACAATAGCTCAAGCCGCCTACACAAGAAACGCCCTCGGTGATACTCTCGTAATTGCCTGTCCAGCCGCCAAAAGCGATGACCTTGTAAGTATCCGTGCTGTAAGCCGCCGCAAGGCTTCTGCGGGCGCGGGAGAGATCGGATACCGCTTGCCAACTGTCCGTCGATGGATCATACCTTTCGGCCGTAGACAGATAGCTGGCCCAACCACCACCCAGTGCGTACAGGTAGCCCCCACACCCGGGCTGTGAGCTGTTTACACCCACCATAGCGAGACCGGCCCTGGCGCGCGACATAGAGTGTCGCATAGACCACGTGTCTGTAGCAGGATCGTAAGCAGCCACGTTATTGAGCTCTGTGGACAGGCCGTTGAGGCCGCCTACAGCGTAGAGAATACCGTCTACGGCGGCTGCGGCCAGGTAGACCGAGCTGAACGGCATCGCAGCTTTAGTTTGCCAGCGGCTGCCCGCTGGACGCGCGGGGTCATATTCAAAAAGGGTGTTGGTCTCGTGCAAGTCGCTACCCGCGCCACCTGCGACGTACAGCTTGCCATTGACCGCAGCCACACCGGCGCCGAGGCGAGCCGCAGGCATAGGATCAGCCGTCGCCACATCTACACGGTTCTCCAGCGGGCGATATATTTGCAAAATAGACTGAGCCCGTGCCGATTGGCCGCTGTAGCCGCCAGGTATGTAAATGGCACTGCCAATGGCGGCCGCACCGATGTTGCTCACTCCAACAGGCAGGAAAACACGCGCCGTCCAGCTATTCACTACAGGGTCGTAACGCTCTACAGGCAGGTCTGTATTGCCGTTGTTGTTCTCGCCACCAATAAGGTAAATCTGGCCGTTGCTTGGGAGAGTGACGGCAGCGCCTCGGCTGCGAGCTACAGGCATGTAGGCGGCCTGGCTCCAGAGGCCCGCCGTTGTGGTCAGCACCATCTCACCGGTGAACTGGCCGATTTGGGGTTGCTCGTTAGAGGCATCCACATAGGCGACGTCGCGGTCGCCCAGGTGAGCGCCCGAGGGTATGCTTACAACTGCGGTTATAGGCGTCGAAGCGCCGGCGGCCAGGCTGTTGGTGCGGGTAGGTGTAATGCTCGTGGGCCATTGAGCATTGCTGAGGCTCAGATCGAAAATGTTCTGCCGGCCGCTGCTGTTCACCAGACGCGAAGTGTAAGTAAGCACAGAGCCGTAGTCACCCGATTGGGTGCGGGCGAGTGGGTTGAAATCAACGCCTGTGCTGGTGGCGGTGGTGGTTATTATTGCTGTAGCAGTATAAGTGCCCGGCTGAGGTAGATCCGAACGCACGGTGAGTGTGGCGACGTCACTGGAGCCAATAGCAACCGAAGAGGGTATCTGCACACGCACCGTCAGAGGGTACGAGCGTCCGCGTAGCACCATGCCGGTATTCGCCGGCTCGACGGTAGTCGTCCAACTTCGCCCCGATACGCTCAGACTGAACGAATTGTCTATACCTGTCTGGTTGAGGAGTGTTTGGCTGTAGGTGACGGTAGCACCCTTAGCGCCGCCGCCCGCTGTAGTGCCGGGATTGAGGATAGCCGACTGCAGCAGCATGTAGCGGATAGCGCGTTCAGGCACAATTGCGTCCTGGTGGCAGGAGTAAGACAGGCCGGTGTCGGCAGCCACATTCTGTATACCGATTGTGCCGCCTGATCCATTTACGCCTGTACCGTTGAGGGCCATGTACTGGAAATCTATTTCGCCGTTCTCCGAAAGCAGCACCTCGAAAGTAGCCCTGCTACTATTCGAGTTGTAGTCATATACATTGCGCCATTCAACCACGAATTGGCGGTTAGGGCTACTGCCTAATATCGTGGTATAGACGCCTCCCTCGCCGCTGGCAGCAGTGGGCACTACGAAGTCATACCAGAGGGGCGCGATCATACCTTTGGGTACGTACTCGCTATTGGTAGGCAGGCATGAGGCGTCTGGGTAGTAATCGTTCGGTGCGCCAAAGTGGACGTTGCCGTTGGTCGAGATGTGTATGGTCGAGTAGTTAGAGCCGTAGAAAGGGAAAGCAAAAGGCAATGTAGTGGTATAGACGCCGTCATCGAGCGGATCAGCTATATTCTGGTGACGTACTGTCGACCACGAGGCGTCGGCTATGCGGTCGATGCCGGGCTGCCAATTGTAGACAGGCCCGCCGGGGTCTCTGTTATCAGCGAAGACATAGCCGAAGGCATCCGGCCCACCCGTGCGGTCCGGCGATTTTACCTGCGCCACAGGGCCGGTCTCGTATGGTAGGGCAGAGTTACCCTTAGCAGGGGGCAAGGCAACCGATGTATGCTTGTTGGTATTTCCAGCTTTGGCCGCAAAGAAAGCGGCTGCAGGGTCGTGAATAACGAGGACTGACAGAAGAAAAAGGCAGCAGGCCGAGAGCAGAGTAGGGAGCAGGATTCGAAAACGAATATGTCCACGCCGGGCGGGACTATCGTCACAAATGGGCGCGCCTATATGATGCGTATGTGGCATAAATTTGTCTCCTTCGCCGCAACGGAGCAAAGCTCACCGAAACGCTGTACAACAGCGCCCGCCGCATGACCCTATTCCGCTGGTAGAAATATTGTCCCAACTCGCGAGATGTTTGTCAATAGGAGCAAGGGCAAGCAGCTCTGTCTAGCGTAGCTTCATGGACCTTTTAGCTGTTGAAAGTAAAACAAAGAAATCAAAACCCTGCGGGTCATATTTCTTTGTTTTTGGAAAGAAGCCCTCTTTCCCCGGGAGGTAGCTGAAAGCTGCACTAGGTCGCGCTGGAACCCCTTGTGTATGCCAACCAGGTTGTGGTTGTTTTGTTTCATAAATGCTCACCTCCTGTGAGCATTTATGAAACAATTTATGGTTTCATTTTACCCCGCATAGCCCTCATACTCCATATTACGAGCGGTATGCGCAGCCACATCAGGGCCGAGAAGGCGGCCCACCAGGTGCAAAGACATGTCTATACCGGCAGATATGCCGGCAGAGGTAACCACGCGCCCATTATCTGTAAACCGAACGTCATCATGCACATGCGCCAGTGGGTGTGTCGCACGTAAGCGTTCTATACTGGCCCAGTGGGTAGTTGCTTCCTGCCCATCGAGAAGGCCCGCCGCGCCGAGCATGAAAGCGCCGGTACAAACAGACGTTATAAGAGATCTCAATTCGGCTTGCGATCTTATCCACTCTATTAGACGTGGGTTGTTGACCTCGCGCCGTGTGCCCCAGCCTCCAGGCACTACTACAATATCGAGCGCGGGGTGATCGTTTATAGTATGGTGCGGTTGAACCATCAAGCCGCCACGACAGCGCACCAGCCTGCTCTCCTCGGCAACGGTAAAGACGTTGAAGGGCCGGCTGCCTGAACTTGCATCATCACCTGGCAGAACAGTGGTGGCGAAGACCTCGAATGGGCCACAGCAGTCGAGTACCTCGACATCATCAAATATGAGTATTCCCACACTTAGCGGCATTGAAATAGCCTCCTGAGCATTGCATGATACGAGAAATCCATAGAGTGTGGGCAGGGTAGCAATACTCCGGCGGATTGACCTCTGCAGGTACATGTCAGCTTTTAGGTAGACTGCTCCATATATAACTCAGCGCGTTTGGAACAGCCTTGTTCGTGCCTGAGTGCTATCGTGTCCGAACGGCTAAACAGGCAAGGCTACCCCCTGAGTGTGCATGGACCAAACTTGCCTGAAAGCTGATATGCACCCGACCTCGGCATTAGGCCGTGTCACAGCATCAGATGTATAATATAGAACATTTTAGCATATAGAGCGGAGGGCCAGGCGATGCAATTAGGGGTGGTATTTCCACAGACGGAGATCGGGTCCGATCCAGGGTGCCTACGGGACTACGCTCAGGCGGCCGAGAGCCTGGGATATAGTCACTTACTGGCGTATGAGCACGTTGTTGGCGCGGGCATTGCTAACCGCCCTGGTTGGGCGGGCCCATATACCGAGAAGGATATGTTCCACGAGCCGTTCGTGCTCTTTGGCTACCTGGCTGCAGTCACACAGCGCATCGGGCTGGTTACGGGGGTAGTGATTCTGCCACAGAGGCAGACGGCGCTGGTCGCCAAGCAGGCGGCAGAGGTAGATCTATTGAGCCACGGCAGGTTGAGACTTGGCGTAGGGGTCGGATGGAATCCCGTGGAGTATGAAGCCCTGGGGCTGGAGTTCAGGACAAGGGGTAAGCGCATCGAGGAGCAGATTATACTCATGCGGAAGTTATGGACGGAGCCCCTTGTCAGCTTTGATGGACGCTGGGAGAAGATAACGGACGCGGGTATAAATCCGATGCCTGTACAGCACCCTATCCCCGTTTGGATCGGCGGCTATGCAGATGTCGTACTGGAACGTATAGGACGGATCGGGGATGGGTGGTTCCCACAAGGTCCACCCGACGCCAAGGCTGGAGAGCAGATACAGAAGTTGAGGGACTATACGGAGCGAGCCGGTCGCGACCCCAATAGTGTAGGTATAGAAGCGCGTCTCAACCTGAAAGGCGGCACGCCGGAAAGCTGGAAGCCCTTTATTGAAGGCTGGCAAGGGCTCGGAGCCACACACTTGAGCATCAATACGATGGGTATGGGTCTACACGGGTACCAACATATCGAAGCGATTGAACGCTTCATGAAAGATATGGGCAACTAGAGCGGGCTAAATGCCCGCAGCATAACCGTCCGCGCGTTTGTCACTGCCTGCTATATAGACCCCGGAGGGGAGACGCCAGATGATTTGGCCGCGCCCAAAGCCACCCCCCGCCTCCACCACGCGCACATCGTGGCCCCTGGCACGTAGGCCATCTATCACCAGGGAATCGAGGTCAGCCTCAACCTCAACAGTGCGCCCCTGAGTCCATTGCCAGCGGGGGGCGTCCAGGCTCGCCTGGGGGTTCATTGCATAGTCTACTGTGTTAGCCACCATCTGCATGTGGCCCTGCGGCTGCATGAAGCCACCCATGACCCCGAAAGGCCCTAGTCCTACACCCTCACGTGTGAGGAACCCTGGAATAATAGTGTGGTAAGGGCGCTTGCCAGGCTCGACACGATTAGGGTGCGATGGGTCCACACTGAAGCCATGACCTCGGTTCTGCAAGGCTATACCGGTGCCGGGCACAACCACGCCCGAGCCAAAGCCCATGTAGTTAGACTGGATAAAGCTTACCATCATGCCATCCGCATCGGCGGTGCAAAGGTAAACAGTGCCACCCGAGTAAGGGTCGCCCGGCGCAGGCTCGAGCGCGCGCTCAGAAATGAGATTACGCCGCTTACTTGCATATCCTTTGTCTAGCAGTTCCTCTACAGGGACCTTCGAGAAAGCTGGATCGGCCACGTAACGGTGGGCGTCTGCGAAAGCAAGTTTTAGAGACTCTATCTGCGCGTGCAAGCCTTCAACCGAGTCGCGTGGCTCAGAGGATATATCGAAGCCTTCCAGGATGTTCAGCCCGATAAGAGCCGCTATGCCCTGGCCGTTAGGCGGTATCTCCCAAACATCGTAGCCCCTGTAGTTAACGCTAATAGGCTCGACCCAGGTGCTCGAATGGGCTTTGAGATCGTCGCCTGTAATAAGGCCGCCCGTCTCTGCGGCGAATTGCTCAATTTGGAGGGCTAGCGAGCCTGTGTAGAAGGCGTTGGCTTCCGTTTCAGCGATAAGGCGCAACGTAGAGGCGTGCCCCTGGCTGGACCACATCTCGCCTGCACGCGGCGCTTTGCCTCCGGGTGCGAAGGTCTCCATCCAACCTCTAAACTCCGCGCCGGTAAGATCGCCGTAAGAGCCGGCTGCGTAGCCCCAGTATTGCGCTAAAACAGGCGATAAAGGATAACCATCCTCAGCATAGCGTATAGCGGGCTCAAAGAGGTCGCGAAAAGGGAGCCTGCCAAAGCGGGCATGGACGTCACGCCATGCTGCGGGGGCGCCAGGCACAGTGACCGGCATCCAACCCTTAGTGGGCATGCTATCATGGTAGCCTGCATCGCTGAGCGCCTTGAGGCTCATGGCAGCAGGTGCGCGTCCGGAGCCGTTCAACCCCCACAGCTTCCCTCCGTCCCATACAAGCGCAAAGGCGTCAGCGCCAATACCGTTGGAGGTCGGCTCGACTACGGTAAGAGCCGCCGCAGTAGCGATGGCCGCGTCCACAGCGTTACCACCTTGCTGTAACATCGCGATACCCGCTTGAACAGCGAGAGGTTGGCTGGTGGCTACAACACCACGGCGTGCCACTGTGGCGCTGCGCACCGAACGATAGGGATAGCTGTTCAGGTTCATCTTGATATCCACGGTAGGCACCTCTCATTTAGCCGATAAAGTTCCGTGCTGCTTGTATGACTTCGGACGTAGTGTAGCGTATAGCCAGTTAAGTGCCAACCTGCGTTCCGTTGAGGCCGGCAATTATTCATATCGAAGGAGGCTCTAGTACAGCTTCCAGTCACCTCTTAGCTTTTGAAAGCAAAACAAACAGATCAAAACCCTTCGGGTTTTGATCTGTTTGTTTTGGAAAGAAGCGCTCTTTCCCATGGGGTTAGGGTTTCCTCCGCTGGCTCCGGTGCCTTTAGGGGCGCTGGAACCTGCACTAGGTAACGGAGATGCGAGTAACCACCGCTTACCAGGGAAGGGACCATCTCAGGGCGGTTGTGCCTCCCAATGGGGTATGCTATAGTTATTGGTAACTGATTAGGAGAAGAATAGCCATGCAAACCGAAGAGCACGCGCAGGAGCCTACGCAGGCTCCCGTTGTTTATATTGAGCAGTTGAAAGAGCACGAAGGGCAGACTGTCACTGTTCGCGGTTGGTTGACCCACCACCGTGACAAGAAAAAGCTACAGTTTCTCGTACTCCGCGACGGCACGGGCACTGTGCAGGCGGTGGCCTTTGTAGACGATTTGCCGCCCGACGCCTGGGAGCGCATCGGCTCCCTTACACAGGAGTCATCGGTGATTGTGACGGGTGTGATCCGAAAGGACGAGCGTGCGCCTGGCGGATACGAGCTATCAGTGAAAGACATTGACGTATTCCAGGTGGCCGATGCGGACTTTCCCATTGCCCCCAAGGAGCATGGTGTAGGCTTCTTGATGGAACACCGCCACCTCTGGCTGCGCTCAACCAAACAGCGCGCCGTGCTGCGGATCAGGGCCGAGGTTGTGAAGGCTACACGCGACTTCCTGGATAACAACGGCTATGTGCTGGTGGACACTCCTATACTTACACCTGCCGCATGTGAGGGCACATCGACGCTATTTGAAACCGACTACTTCGGCACGCCGGCATTCCTGGCTCAGAGCGGGCAACTATAAAACGAGGCGGACATATTCGCCTTCGGGAAGGTTTACTGCTTTGGCCCTACCTTTCGCGCCGAAAAGAGCAAGACGCGCCGCCACCTGATGGAGTTCTGGAT
>JALYYZ010000128.1 GCA_030945985.1 Chloroflexota bacterium | reverse complement strand
TTCGGCACCTGCGTCCTGAGAGATGCTGCCTTCCACTGAGGCCAAAGCAGAGTAGTCGCCGCCATCTTCGCTGAAGAGCTTCCCACACGAGATGCAGAAAGAGGCAAAGGTAAAGTTCTCCGCGCCGCAGCGACTGCAAAGGAAGGTATCGCCTTGTGAATCTCGCTGGGTCATGTGCGGTCTCATCTCACCTTTGTCATTTTCTAATCTGAGGGGTCGGGCTTCTTCTACATTATACGCACGTACCGATCTAAGGCCCACCTGGATAGTGTAATAGAGTTTATTGGATACGCCCCAGCGCAGGGTTAGAGGTCATTCGCCGGAAAGAAAGGATCGCTCTCTCGTGAGGCACAAACCAAAAACCCAAACAATCCGTGAGGACCGTCTGGGCTTCTGCTCCTTCGTTGTTCCAGGTGAAGCTGTAACCTCGAAGTAGGCCTATTATAAAGCTAAGTGCGAGCCGGTTCAAGTAGTCGCGCGTCGTGATTTGCACATTGTGCCGTGGAAGGAAGAAACGCTCTTTTCCAGGAGGTCACCTGAAGAGGCACTAAGCACATGACCGGCACTCTTCACGATTCAGGTCCATCAAGCTCGCGCGTCATGTAGAGGGCCATCGAATCGTCGGTCGAGAAACCGCATGCACGATAGAAGTCAGCCGCCCCAGGGTTATCTGCCAGCACCCAGACCTCGGCTACTCTGTTGGCTCGCATCCACCCCTCCATCTCAGCGATGAGGGCACGTCCGACGCCACGTCTGCGCCACGAAGTGCGTACTCCAATTTCGTAGAGTAGCAATTCCCGACCTGCGCCTGAGCTCAACGGCAGTAAGATGCAGTATAAGTCACCAACAACTATATCGTCATCAGCAGCCACCCAATGAAGTACAGCGGGGTTCTCAAGATAGCGCCGCGCGGTGTCAGGATCGAGCGGCTCAAGAGGCTCACCTCGCCCGGAGAGGTCGAAGTCGGCCTCCTCGGCTGCCAGCAGGTTCAATATGGCTTCATCTCCCGGCCCGAGTCGTCTGGTTGAAAGTGACATGGCGTGTTACCTCCAGTGGCCTGCGCTGCGATTGCTGCAAAGGGCATATTAGCAGAGTGTTGAAGTGCCCAAACGGAGCAAAAGGTAATAGTACATGCAAAAAGCGTGGCGCGCAATCTGTTAACTGAGCCTGGTGCATGGTGGAGTAAGATCTACGCCCCGAAAGAACTACTTGAAGCAGTTGAGCTCCATGCTATAAATGCGTTGCCTCGCCCTCTTTCCTTCGCTTCTCTTCTTGAATGTTGCCGCTATACTATTCGGGCCAAACGGCGGACCCTATGCATTAGGCGTTACATGGTTGCTTGCTCTATCAGGGCTCAACTTCATTCAGAACTTGAGCATCTTTCTTACAGCGGTCATGCAATCAAGATAGGATGTGCTTTCTTACTCTCTGATCTGAACGCCAGTCTCAGAAAAATGGAGTGGGATCGGGTCACAGATGAAATCTTGCTCGTCGTTCCATACTGTGCCCAATAAATATGCCTGTCCGTGCCGGAAGACCACCTGATTAGCATATGGCTGCAGAGGGTAGCCGGGAGGAATTATCTCACCTGTGCCATGCATGCGGAAGGGGCCGAAATAGGAGGAACCTACCATCGAGTAGCTTGACCAGCGCTCCGCACCTGTAAGGTGGTGAGCGGCATGAAAGGCATTCGAAAACAACGTTAGGGCCGTCGAAAAGATGAGATAATAGCGGGCACCCGTCTTATACATCTGTGGGCATTCCAACTCCATCGCGACCGGGTCGACATCGGGTGGTGGCAGTACCTCCCAGTGCAGCATATCGACGGTTCTCGCAAGCCCGAGCGTGCCGCGCTCGTCCACGGGCCCGTCCTTTCTCTTTGCGCAAACATAGTGGTAAACAGCACCCTCATGCTCGAACAGAAACGGATCGCGCCAGTGCAGCCAGTCGCGCGGCGCGGGTGCCGGCTTATCGTCATAGTAGGCCGGATCAATGCCGGTCACCGGGTTGCCCGGCAGCTTCTGCCAGTGATACAGGTCGTCAGAAACCGCAATCGCCACTGTGGGCTGCGGACCATTCCAGTTGCCCGTATATGCCAGCCAGTAGCGATCCTTATAGCGTATCACCGAGCCGGTTGCAAGGCCGCGACCGTCGTACGAACCCGGTTCGCCCTTGTGCAGGGCAAGTGGGTGAATGGACCAATCGACCAGGTTAATAGTCGTGGCATGGCCTATGTCCCATGCTTCGTGCCGGGCAATGCTTTTGGGACACGTCAGGTAAAAACAATGGACGACGTCGCCCTCAACGTAGTACCACGAGTCGCCCAGATGATTTCCCGGGTGGACTAACATACCTGCCTCCCACTACCGCTGTGCTGTGCGCTTGTTACAGGTTCACCGCAGTGCCAGCCAAGCCCTAGTTCAGCCTTCAGTCACCTCTTTGTCCTTAGAAAGAAGCGCTCGTTCCCCAATAGGTCCATGAAGCTGAACTAGGTACATTATTGCTACTTGTCCCATAGTCCCTACTTGTCCCATAGGCCGTGTTCAGGCCAGCGGCGGGGGAGACGCTCGTCTACTGGCATGAGCGCGGGCAGTGGCTTGTGGGGCTCCTGTTGGTACCAATAGGCCACGCTCGAATAGTCATTAGACTGGTCATTGGCGTGACCATGCTCGATCGTTACACGGATCGACTTTGTAAAGCGGACGGGGTCCTCGATGTGGAAGCGGTAGAGGCTCCAGAGGCCGAAGTGCTCCTGAACGTCACTGCCAAGCGAGATACCATGGTATGGCGCCGCATATTCCCCGCTCGGGAAGCCCCATGCAGCGTTGAAGTAATCTTCCGTACCCGTGCCGTGCAAGGACGGCGGCCACGGCTCGCCATCGATGAAGATCATATCGTCGCCTTCGCCAGGCCAGGTGAAAGTCTGGTTCGAGGCGTTAAAGTTGTCGATGTTTAGCACGCAACCTACGTAGTGGCCTTTACCTTCAGCTTCCAGGATTACGTAGTTCTCGTTCCCTGTGGTGTTAAGGCCCGGCAAGTCCCATGGAGCCGGCTTCTCGATGTCGCTGGGGTACTTAATAGCTTCTGTGGGGTTCTCTCTGCGCCAACCGGCGTGGAAGCGTCCCATATCATCGGCAGGCGGATCATCATAGAGTTCGTAATCGATGTAGAAGAAGAGGTTCTCGATCGGCATCTCGCTCTCGTTCTTGAGCGTGATCCGAGCGCCGCTGCCGAAGGGCATAGGAAAATAGCAGACCATAGCCGGAGCGAAAGGTCCCTTAGGACCTCTTTTGTCGCCCGAGATCATTGCCAGGGGCAAAGAGACAAAATGCTTGCCGGTGGCGTGTCCCACGCCGAAGAAATCGCCGAAGGGCACCCGCACACTCGGATTCTCTTCCCCGTCCCAGTACATTTCCAGCACCAGCTTTCGCAGGTACATCGGCGCGTAGCAACGCGTGGTTATCCACATGTGCTTGATACAGCCTGCCCCTTCCACATCGGCCAACACCGCAGTCTCGCCTGGCTGAACCACAAGGAAATCACGGTTGCCTCCACTACGGTCGTAGCTGGAAGAGCGCTTGGAGCGGGCCGCTTTGATCAAGGGCAAGCCGCCCAGCGGACTATTCGGTGTCCATACATTCACTATGTTGTTCCTCCTAAGATTTGTTTTAGATGCGGTGCATTCTAGGGCCTGGGAAATTCCAGGATAAGAATCAGCCTTTGACCGCCCCGAGGGTTGCCCCTGCTACTATGCGCCGCTGCAAAAAGAATGTGACTATAATAACCGGGAGTGAGAAGAGGGTAGCCAGTGCAGTCATTGTGCCCCACTCGACACCGAACTGTGTATTGAGGTCAGCGATAGCCAGTGGCGTGGTCTTGGCGTTCACCGAGGTGAGGAAGAGAGCAAAAAGCAAATCGTTCCACGAGGCCAGAAAGCTAAAGATGGCCGCCACGGAAATACCGCCCCACGAGATCGGGATGATGACCTTGAGCAGCGCCCCGAGCCGAGAACAGCCATCCACCTGGGCTGCCTCCTCGAGCTCTGACGGTACACCTTCGAAGAAGCTGGCTAATAGCCAGACAGCCAGGGGCATGCTGATTGTCATGTGCCCGATTGCCAACGCCAACTGTGTGTCCATAAGATGGAGACTCTTCATCATGAAGAAGAGGGGGATTGCGATCGAGACATAAGGAACCATACATGTAGCTAGGGCTACGATTAGGAAAATGCGCCCTACTTTGGTGCCATAGCGCGATACGGCATAAGCTGCCGGTGTTGCCAGCAGGAGCGTCAAGCTTGTGCTGAGCAGAGCCGTAACCAGACTGTTGGCAAGGTTGCCTGGAATGCTAGGCAAGGTACCGATTTTCAAGTAGTTTTCAAAGCTGAAGCGCTCGGGGAAGAGCGTTGGCGGTATGGAGAGCACATCCGTAGGCCGCTTGAATGAGGTTAGCACAAGGTAGATGTATGGCAACGCATAGAGGATCAGGATGATACCCATTAGGATGAACACAGTTATCTGTGTGAAGGATATTGATCTGGTTCTCTGCATGGCAAAGGCTCCTGACAGTTATGCGTTAGAGCGACCGGGCCGCCAGATTAGATAGTATGCTACCATGCTGACCGCCAGCAGGGCTATCAGGAAGAGCGTAGCTACCGCCGCTGCTTCGCCCAGCCTCCCATAGCGGATCATGTCTAGGTAGACATAGAGGCTCAGCACCTCGGATTTATGTTGCGGTCCTCCCTGTGTCATGATCCAGACAGCGTCGAACGTCCTCGCGGCATCCAGGCCGCGAATGATGAGGGCGACGGCAATCACAGGGCGCAGCAGCGGTAGTGTCACGTTCCAGAATTGCTGCACCGCATTAGCTCCATCGATCCTGGCGGCCTCAATTATCTCAAGCGGGATGCCCTGGAGACCTGTGTAAAGGATCAGCGACATGAAGCATGTTGTCAACCAGATGTCCGGCAGGGTTACTGCGAGGAGTGATATATTTGGATCGCTCAGCCAGGCGAGGTCTTGTGGGTTTTGGATAATCCCGATCGAAGCCAGGCCGTAATTCACGATCCCGAAGCTACTGGCTAACATGAACTTCCAGAGCAATCCAGCCACCACAGGGGCCACCATAAGCGGGAAGAGAAAGATTGTGCGCGCAATCGCTGATTTGGTGCCCAGGGCATTGAAGATGAGTGCCGAGGCGAGCCCCAACAAGAACTCTACTGCTAACGTGATCACCGTATAGACGAGCGTGAGCCACGCGCTGTTCAGCACTCCTGGGGAGGTTAGCGCATGGACGTAGTTATCGAGTCCTGCAAAAGTGCCGCTTGCAGGTGTCAGCAGCGACACGTTCTGAAAACTTTGAAAGACCAGCAGCCCCACCGGGTAAATCACAAAGACCAAGAAGAAGAGCGCCGCCGGCGAGATGAGGAGCGCTACAAAGGTGCGATCCGACATTCTCGAGCGTTTCGTTACTCCAGGGTGAACTGTCAGCGCGGCTAAATTGAATACCCTGGCGCGTCCCGGTCGTCTCATCTCTACGTACCCTCGCAATCTATTGGTCGCCGCTGACCTGATGTAGACGGGCAGGCACCCCATAAATGTCTGCCCCATTGCACTGAAGTTAGGGTTTCATTCCTTGGATCTGCTTAGCTGCCGCGCTCAGGACTTCCTGTGGCGTTTGCTTGCACGAAAGTGCTTGTTGGACCAGGGGAACAAGGGCTTGATCGGTGATCTCCTGCCAGTTTGTCACAAGTGGCCGGCCTATGGTCATGGGAGCGTTTAGCGTGCTGATCAGCGGCGCAAAGTGCTCATAACCGGGTTTGCCGGCATATTCCTGGTATGCTGATTTGCGTGCCGCCAGGCCCAGTGGCGCCTGGATACCCAGGTCGTTGTGATCGTAGGCGAACTTGACATATTGCATGGCGAGGTCTTTATTCTTGCCCGTGGAAGGCACCAGGTTATACCAGGGCCCTGGGATCGCGCCGATTCCGCCTGGTCCGCCAATCATGGGAGCAACGCCTACTTTGCCCCCGACTTTCGAGTCCTTGGGTGTCATACGGTAAGCATGCGCCCAGAAGAGCATCATGGCCGTCTGCCCTTGGTAAAAGAGATTCTGGGCCGCGTTCCAGTCGATCTCGTTCACGTTCGGTGGGGTGACGTTGTACTTGCAATGAAGGTCCGCATCAAACTGCAAAGCCTTGACATGCTCCGGGTCGTCAATGATAACCTTACCGGCCTTGTCCAACACTACGCCGGGAGATCCGGCCTGCAGGACCTGAGCCAACCATTCGGTCTCAACGGCGCCTTTGACATCGGTGCCATACATGGTGGTCTTACCGTCAGCGCCTTTGCGTGTGAAGAATTGCGCTGCGTCGATGAACTGCTGCCATGTTGTGGGCGGCTTCAGGTCGTAATTGTACTTGGCCTTAAAGGCAGCCTGCTCTTTCGGGTCTTCGAACAGGTCCTTGCGGTAGTAAAGGATTTCAGCATTGGCCCACTGGGGCATGCCGATAAAGTGTCCATTAGACTGCGCATCACTTACCAGTGCAGGGAAGAGGTCGCTTTTCACGTCAGCCGTAAACATGCTATCGAGCGGCTCTGCAAATTGGGCGAAGCGCGGGAGCCAAATTACGTCAAGCGTGGCCACATCGTAGGAAGAGCCGCCGGACGCCATTTCGGCTGAAAGCTTATCGTAGACCTGAGCGTACGGAGCCTCAACGAAGTTCACCTTGTTGCCTGTCTGCTTCTCAAAGAGGTCAGCGATAGGCTATTGAAGTTGATGACCGCCGCCCTCGAGCAGGATGTTGAGCGTTTTGCCTGTGGACGCTACTGCTCCGGTCGGCGAGGTGGCTGTTGCGAGTGATGAGGCGGCAGCCGTTGTATCTGTCGGCTGCGCGGCTGCCTGTGTGGGCTGTGCTACCACCTGTGTGGGCTGGACAGCCGTTGGCGTCGGGGCATCTGTGGTACCGCAGGCCGTCGCGACCATTGCCACGGTTGCCAGCATGCTAATTGCAGACCATATCTTCTTAGCCTTCATTTTCTTCTCCTTTTGGGAAGCCTGTGTTTCCATTCGGCGATGAACGATTATCTATGCGCTTCTTTCCATTGGAACCTCGCGCGTTGCAAGCCCCAGTCGATAATCCTGGATTTACTTCATCTTTACCTCCTTGACTCCGTCGCTATGCCTGGGCAGGCAAGTGCATATGCATGAATAAACATCTTCATGACTCCATACAGACGTACCCGTGCAATTCATACATGGCATGCGATCATGGCGTACGATCGTGGCATATGATCAGACCGACGATCTGGGCACGAGTGGACACGGCATCGTATGTTGCACCGGTTCGGGAATACGGCCTGCCTCGGAGGCGCGAACCAGACACTCAACCGCCCATTGGCCCATCTCGAAATAGGGAAGTGCAATAGTTGTTAGAGGTGGCCGCATGTGGGCAGCAATCACCTCACGGTTATCGAAGCCGACAACAGCCACCTGCTGAGGAATGGCGAGGCCGAGTTCCTTTAGCGCATCGTACGCCCCCATAGCCATCCAGTCATTGGCGCAGAAGAGGGCTGTAGGGGGCTCTGGCAGAGAAAAGAGGTTGTGCGTGGCTGCATAACAGCTCTCCTGCAACCAGTCGCCCTCCTGCACCAGCAATTGGTCATACGGTACGTCATACTCTGCCAATGCGCGCCGGTAACCTTGTAGGCGACCTATGGAGGCAGGCCAGTCGGCGATGCCATTGACAAAGCCTATGCGCCGGTGTCCCTGCTTGAGCAACACCTCCGTAGCGATGTAGCCGCCTTGCACCTCATCAGGGACAACCGATGGAAGAGTGCAATCGGCCATGAAACAGTCAACAAGTACTGCGGGCAGCGAATGTAAATTAACAGCAGGTGTAACAGCACGGTGGTGAGAAGTAGCGTAAATCAGGCCTTCAATATCCCATCCGGTCAACATGCTGAAGCCCGTCTGTTCCACCTCGTCATTGCCTGCGGTGTCGAAGACCAGGAGCATCTTCTTGTGCGCCAGCGCTGCGCTCTGGGCACCTCTGATGATGTCGACAGCGAATGGGGTAGTTGCGATATCGTCGGTTATGATGCCCAGGGTATGTGAGCGCGTCGAGCGGAGCCCGCGCGCCATAGCGTTTGGACGGTAACCAAGTTGCTCCACCGCGTCCAAAACTCGCCGCCGAGTTCCCTCTGGAAAGCTCACATGGGGCATTTCGTTGATTACCAACGAGACAGTTGTGCGCGATACGCCGGCCAGACGCGCGACGTCGGCCATTGAAGGACGTGCCCCTTCTTTGCGTTCTACGACCATAAAAATCTCCATAAATCCAGGTAACACATCAATAAATCGTGTCATTGAAACGTATCAGTAAATCGTGTTACTAGACCACACTAGTGCCGCTCGGTTGTCAAGACCTTTGTTCTGCGGATTCTGAGTCTTTAGACTCTCATCTCCGCATAACACAGTCTATGAGAACAGAATCTAGCCTTTTGGGAGCGCACAACGTGCACCAGCTATACTCTCACTTGCAATTTTCCTCTTTCTAGTGTACTCTTTGATTAATTAATCGATTAATTAATTAGAGAGAGGAATAACCGTCCGTGGCAAGAACTCCCAAAGTAATAGAAGACCGTCGAGAGCAGATCATGGACGCTGCCTTACGTGTCTTTGCTCAAAAAGGCTTTGCCGGGGCGACCAACAGGGATATCGCCCGCGAGGCAGCGATCACCCCTGGGTTGATCTACCACTACTTCAGCAGCAAAGAGGCACTCTTTACAGCCATCGTCGCTGAGCGGTCACCCTTACAGGTCGCCAGGACGCTGCCGTCGGCGATCCTTGACCAACCTCCGCAAGTGCTCCTGGAGACCCTGGTGAAGCAGATACTAGTGGTCGCCGAGGGCGAGCAGTTTGTACAACTCATCCGCATCTTCTTGCCTGAATTGCTCCACAATCCCACCGTCGTGCCTGACGGAGTGGCCGGGCTTAGCCAGATGGCCCCGTTTCTGGAGCGATGCCTCGTAGCCAAGATGGAGAGGGGTGAACTGGCGTGTGGGGACGCGGCGCTTGCAGCCCAGGTGCTACTGGGGAACCTTATGGGGACTGTCCTGCGGCGGCAAATACTACGAGACCCTGGCGCTCTGCGGTACAGCCAACAAGAGATTGCGGAAGGTATAGTGAGCATGACCCTGCAGGGCCTCTTGCCGCGTGAGTAGATATCCGGTGACCATCAATAGAACTCACGCATTAGTGAACATCCAATAAGGATTCAATAAGGAGAAACTACAATGTCCATACCAAGAAGCGTCGCACGCTTTAACAAACGTTTCACCAACCGCCTGACTATGCGGGTCACCGGCTACCTGCCGGGCTTCGCAATTCTAACCCATGTGGGCCGGAAGTCGGGCAAAGTGTACCGCACGCCTATCAATGTCTTTCGTAAGGATGGCGGGTACATCATCGCTCTCACGTACGGCTTGGAGAGCGACTGGGTGAAGAACATCCTGGCTGCCGGCTCATGCGAGATTCAGACTAGGGGCAGGCGCGTGCGTCTCTTCACCCCGGTTTTGCGCGACGACCCGCGCCTGCTATGGGCACCGCTCCCCGTAAAGGTGGTATTGAACATCATCCACGCTACGCGCTATATACAACTGTCGCTGTAGCGCGCCTACTGCAGCCCTGTCATGAACGCGCTAGCTCCGACAGTTGTTGTGGTAACAGCGTCACAATCCACGCCTAAGCCACCGGTAGGCCTGGCCTGCCCTCTTGAGAATAGCTTGCCGCTGCGTGTTGCCAGTATCAGGCTGTGTTTGCAAATGGCCAGTTCGCTGAACACTCGTAGGTACCGTCAACAGACGAATTGAATGCCATGGCCTCGCACATCCACTAAAACCAGGCTATGCTCAATATCGTATATAGGGAAAGCGTTCGAGTGGCGAGCTCCACGCTAACAAGGATGCGTGACGCCATTGGGCTCATAGATGGATCGATCTTACACAGCGTTATACAGGGGTGGAATTTGCTTGAACTCAGCGCGAAAATGATGCAGTTTGTGGCCGAAGTCATGCCGGCAGTAGTGGGAACACGTCGCATGGACGGTACCGTGCAGATGAACCCGATATGGTATGAGTATCGGGACGGCTATTTCTGGCTGAATAGCTGGCGCACCTCAGATTGGAT
>JALYYZ010000125.1 GCA_030945985.1 Chloroflexota bacterium | reverse complement strand
ATCTCTCCTTTCACTCTTTCGCTATCTACGTCTAGTTCGCAGTGGGACTAATACATATCCAGGTAGCGGTCCATCTCCCATTGGCTCACCTGCATGCGAAACTCGTCCCATTCACCACGCTTCGCTTCCAGAAGGCGGTCAGTTATATGGTCTCCAAGCGTCTCGCGGACAAGTTCGTCGCGCTCCATCTCGTCGAGGGCTTCTGGCAGGCTGCCAGGCAGCGTCTGGATATTGCGCTGTCGGCGTTCGCTCTCGTCGAAGTGGTACAGGTTCTCCTCGACAGGCTCGGGAGCTTCCATGTTCTGCTCGATTCCTTCGAGGCCCGCCCGCAGCATCAAGGCGAACGCCAGATATGGATTGCAGGAAGGGTCGGGGCAGCGCAGCTCAACCCGCGATGCCTGGGGCTTGTTTGGCCTGTTCTTAGGCACACGGATCAAGGCCGAGCGATTGGTGCGCGCCCAGGATATATATACCGGCGCTTCGTATCCGGGCACCAGGCGCTTATATGAGTTTACCAATGGAGCGAGCACCGCGCACATGCCGCGTGCATGCTTCAACTGGCCTGCAATAAACTTTTTAGCTATCGGAGCGAGGCCGTAGGGATCGTCCGCGTCGGCGAAGAGGTTGCCTCCCCCTTCAAGACTTGCCAGGCTCTGGTGGGTGTGCATACCTGAGCCGTTGATGCCGAAAATCGGCTTGGGCATAAATGTGCAATGGAGCCCATGCTCGGCGGCTATGGCCTTGAGCGTGTACTTCAGCGTAACCGCGTTGTCGGCGGTGGTGAGACCGTTATTGTACTCGAAGTCGATCTCGTGCTGGCCTCGCGCTACTTCGTGATGGGAAGTCTCAACTTTGATGCCCATACCTTCCAGTGCATTGACCATATCTTTGCGGACGTTCGCGCCCATATCGCCCGTGAGGTCAAAGTAGCTGCCGGAGTCATGTGTCTGGGGCACTATGTTGCCGCCCTCTTTGCGGAAGAGAAAGAACTCGAGTTCCGGCCCAGTGTTGAACTTATAGCCAAGCGCCGCCGCGTGATCGAGCGCTCGCGCCAGCACTGCGCGTGGGTCGCCCTCGAATAGCTCGCCATTGGGATTGTAGACCCAGCAGATCGCGCGGGCCGTGCTCTCTTCCGCTCGCTCCCAGGGCATTATGGCCCAGGTTGACAGGTCGGGCACGAGGAACATATCCGACTCGGCAATGCGCACGAAGCCTTCGATCGAGGAGCCGTCGAACCATTTGCCGTTGAGGCAGGCGTCCTCGAACTGGTGCAACGGGATAGCCACCGACTTTACTATTCCCATGAGATCTGTAAATTGTAAGTTTACGAAACGTACTTTTTCCTCCTGGGCGCGGTTCATGATCTTCGTAACCGCATCCAGTGAGTTTCCGGCCGACTCCGGTGTCCAGTAGCGTTTAGGGACACTCTTACCGACGTGGCCGTTCGCTGATGTCTTATCAACCTCTGTAACCATCTCTTGCCTCCGAATTGTAAATGAGAAGCTAAAATGAGCATCTCCTGCTCACGTTGGCGAGTATATCATGTGCAAAATCGGCTGTCCATGCTCAGCACGTAGAAGATTCCCACATTGTTTTGTGCATTTGTCCGAACAAGGGACCTGGGGATGCACTCAGTGGTTTCGCGCAAAGCCGCTTTCGCACTCCTTCAATTTGGCTCTGCGACATCTGTTTTTCTGGCTTAGCTGCCGAAAACCTGACATTTCTGGAGCGAGCGGCCCCTTTTTCAGCTTGACCGCGACGATCTCTATCCCAACTCTGACCTCTTACGGCTGGGGATCGCTTTGACACTGTGGCACCACGCATGCTATCATCCTTGCATTAACTGTTATTGCGCCGTAAGGAGATCAGGTATGCCTCTATTCAAGAAGAAGCAAAGTTATGCGGGGGGCTGGGTTGATGCCGCGAACGACCCTGACACCGAGAACAAATATGTACCTGGGCCGGATCCTACGGCCGTAGGGCCGGTTGAGAAGGGGCGCGGCAAGAAAAAGGGCAAAAAGGTTTTCCGAGTGGTAACTGTCTGGGGACGACAGCAACAGGAGTGGCTCGATTCTAACCTCTGGCAGCCGCTTACGGAAACCGTCATACCCGCCGAGGCCAAGGCCCCGTTGACGGTGGTCCACTATGGTACTTATGGCTCCGATGGTATGCGGCGCGATGGCGCTCCCGGCGGGGCTTACTCGTCGGTCTTCGACCAGTATGCCATGCAAGGAAACGATCTTTATACGAGAGACGAGGCGCGTCGCCTCAAGCAATGGGACACTCGTAAGCCTTTCCCCGGCTTTGACCCGAAGCTGGGAAGCAAGACGCTCGATATCTACTCGGAAGACTGATAATCAGAGCTAATGGATCAAGGGCGGGTAGTTTCTATATACCCGCCCTTGCTTGTGTGAGGAGAGAAACAGTATGCACGTCGGGGTGATTGGTGGAGGAGCATTGGGGCTGACGGCAGCTATGAGGCTGGCGCGCAAAGGTGCCCAGGTAACGCTACTGGAAAAGGAAGGCGAGCTGGGTGGGCTGGCTGCCGGCTTTCAGGTGGGCGAAGGCGGCACATACCTGGAGAAGGCGTACCACCACCTCTTCCGCTCGGATAAGGATATCCAGGCTATGCTGGTCGAGCTTGGACTCATCGACAAGCTCGAGTGGCACAACGTAAACACCTCAACTCTGTACAAGGGTAAGATGTGGAAGTTCTCGCCCAAGGATATTTTGCTGAACTATCCGCTTTCTCTGCCGAGCAGGATACGCATGCCTGCGGTTCTGGCTTACTTGAAGTATACAGGTGACTATAAGCGCCTGCGAAAGTACACGGTCACCGAATGGCTGCCGAAGTGGATCGGCAAGGAAGCATTTGAGGTGCAGTTCAAACCTTTGCTGACGAGCAAGTTTCACAATTTCTATGACCAAATCGCCATGCCCTGGTTCTGGTCGCGCGTTCATGAGCGAAGCTTCGACCTGGGATACATGCGCCTGGGATTCCAGCAGCTTTACGATAAGCTTGGTGCCGAGATTAGGGCCGCAGGTGGGGAGATAAAGCTCAATACAACGGTGACCCGCATCGTGCCTGTGGAAGGGGGCAAGACACGAGTAGAAGTCGACGGTGGGGAGCCGTATCTGTTCGATACGCTCGTTTGTACATTACCTACACGCCTCTTCTTGCGACTCACCGATGGTCTGCCTGATGGGTACCGCAAGAAATATGATTGGGGCGACGCTCTGGGCGCGCATGTAGCGATCCTTTCGCTGAAAGAGATATTTATGAAGCCAGTCTACTGGCTGAACATCAACGATCCAGGATACCCTTTCCTGGTCGCTGTCGAGCACACGAACATGGTTCCACCGTCTGATTACGGTGGACGCAACCTGCTCTACCTGGGCAATTATCTGCCAATGTCTCACCGCTACTTCAAGCAAACTGACGAGGAGACCCTGGCCGAGTATATGCCTTTCTTGAAAAAACTCAACCCGCAGTTCAGCGAAGATTGGATCGAGGAGAAATGGGTCTTTAAGCTGCCATATGCTCAACCCGTGGTCACGCGAGAGTACGAAGCGCATATACCACCCCTAAAGACTCCACTCCCTAATGTCTACCTGGGCAATATGTTCCAAGTCTATCCACAGGACCGAGGGCAGAACTACAGCATAAGGCTCGGCAACAGGCTGGCCGAGATGATTCAGGTAACGAAATAGATGAGCCAACAAGAAGAGAGCTCCATGGAGCTCTCTTCTTGTTGGCTCATCACGCGTAAAGGATCGTTCCGGCTAGACTTCGCTATTGTGCGCTATTGTATTTGTCTGAAACTCCTGCTATAATCTTGATTGACTGGCCAATCAACAAGATGAGGTGCCTTCTTGCCGCCAAGAGACGAACGTGATTTCGAGAATAAACGCCAGCAGATAATTCGTGGCGCGCTCGAGGCTTTTGCGAGTAAGGGCTACGAACGCGCCACCAACCGGGACATTGCGGTTGCCGCAAAGATTGGCTCGCCCGGGCTTATATACCATTACTTCAAAGACAAGACCGATCTCTTCAAGCAGGTTGTGGAAGCGGGGGCACCGGCACTTCAATTTATCGCCCGTGGCGACGACTTGATGGACCTGCCTCCTGATGAGGTGCTGACCAACTTCGCACTGACTTTTGTTCAGATGATGGAGAACAGGTCTGCCATCGCGCTACTCAAGGTGATGCTGTCCGAGGCAGCCCGACATGCGGTTGTTGCTGAAGCCTTCAACAAGGTGGGTCCAGGTAGAGGGTTCGCGTTCCTCAACCGTTACCTGTCGCACCAGATGGACCTCGGTCGGCTGCGGCGCGTGGATCCGGGGGCTGCCACGCGCTGTTTTGTGGGGCCGCTCATCGCTTTCATGCTCACCCGTGAAATCTTCGTACAGCCCGATGCTCACTCTCTCATGTCCGCTGATATGGTGCGAACTACAGTAGAAATCTTCCTCCAGGGTATGTCTACAGACGATTAGCCGGCCCGGCCCTATTTTTGCGCCGATAGATGATTGACCAGTCAATCAAAGACGATTGGAAATAGAAGGAGTAGTAAGATGGTTGTTCGAGCAGGTAGTAAGAAACCCTCTGTAGCCCTGTCAGGCCCCGACCCCGCCGGTTACATGGTTGAAGCGGTCGATCTTCTCAAGCTCTTCGGCAAGATGCCCGCTATCGACGGGCTATCAATGCAGATTCCTCAGGGCGAGACTTTTGGCCTGCTCGGCCCAAATGGCTCGGGCAAGACGACCTTCATACGAATGGTTGCGGGAATTGTCAACCCCACGTCCGGTATTCTACGCGTCCTCGGGCGCGAGATGCCACGCGATGCCGCACTGGTCCGACCGCATATCGGCTATATGACCCAGCTCCAGGCGCTATATAACGAATTGTCGGTGTGGGAGAATGTGCAATTCTTTGGCGAGATCTTCGGAATGAACGACAAGCAGGCACGCGATAACCGGGTATCCGAAGTGCTGGACCTGGTAGAACTCCTCTCACGCAAGGCATCGCCGGTGGGCACCCTGAGCGGTGGCCTGAAGCAGCGTGTTTCCCTGGCGTGCGCGCTTGTGCATAGCCCTCAACTGTTACTTCTCGACGAGCCCACGGTGGGAGTCGATCCTCAACTGCGGCAGACGTTCTGGGGCTATTTTACGGGGCTCAACAAGCAGGGCGTGACGATCATTATATCCAGCCACGTCATGGACGAGGCCGACAGATGCGACCGTCTGGGCCTCATCAGGCTTGGCAAACTGTTAGCTGCAGGCACACCTGCGGAGATCCGCGCGCTGGGCAATAGCGCTAACCTTGAAGAGGCTTTCCTCACCCTATCCGGGGCGGCTTTTCCACAGGAGGCGACAAGATGAATATCAGACGAATCATGGCCATCAATAGACGCATCATCGCACAATTCAGACGCGACCACAGGAGCCTGGCGCTTCTTTTCGTAGCGCCTCTTGTGATAATGCTGCTGTTAGGGTATGTCTTCAGGGCGCAAGAGAGTAATCTGGTGAAGGTCGCCCTGGTCAACGAGGACCTGCCTGCGGCGGGGCAGGCCAGCGCTGCCGGCCCGATAGTTAGCAGCCTCAAGTCGAGCCATAATCTTGAGGTCACCTCTATGTCGCGCGTTGATGCCGAAGAGGCTGTTCGCCAGGCCCGCGCAGGTGTGGCTATCCTCTTTCCTGCCGACTTCACTCAGCAGTTAGGCCGCTCTCATAGGGCCACCGTTGAGGCAATTGTCGAGGGGTCAAACCCGATGGAAGCGAGTGTCGCCCTGTCCGCCGCAGCTCAGGCTGTAGTGTCGAGCGGACCGGCAGTGATGCGCGAAATGTTGCCTGCCGGAATGCAGGGGCTCGCGCCCTCCTCGCCTCCTGTGGAACTTGTAACCAGGCGTCTCTACGGCAGCTCCGATCTGAAGCCGCTCGATTTCTTCGCGCCTATGTTTATCGCCTACATAGGTTTCTTCCTGATATTCCTCCTTACAAGCGTGTCGTTTCTGCGCGAGAGGACCCAGGGGACAATGGAGCGCCTAGCCGCCTCGCCTGTGACGCGCCTTGAGTTAGTGCTCGGCTATATGCTCGGTTTCGGCTTATTCGCGCTGGTACAGGCTGTTCTGCTCCTCCTCTTCACGATCTATGTATTACAGGTTAAGTACAGTGGCAACATGCTGTCGATCTTTGTCGTGACCGTCGCCCTGGTGCTGGGTGCTGTAAACCTGGGTATCCTGCTCTCGGCCTTCGCAAAGAACGAATTGCAAGCAATACAGTTCATTCCCCTCGTCATCCTGCCCCAGGTGATCCTGAGCGGCCTGCTATGGCCCGTAAGCCAAATGCCTGTGGCGTTGCAGGCCATCGCGAGGCTGATGCCACTGACGTACGCTATTGAAGCCCTGACAAACATCATGATACGCGGCCAGTCGCTGGCCGGCTCTATGCTGCCTCTACTCGTGCTCTTCGGATTCGCGGCGGCCATGCTCCTCCTGGCGGCAGCGAGCGTGCGTAGGGAAGTGGCATAGTCTCTCGTTATTATTGGCACCTTTCTTGCTAGTTAATAAGTGCGAGCTAGTAAGACAATGCGTGGAATGTAAGCACGACTTGCAGCTTACGGTTAATGAGACTTAGGAGGACATAAATGAGCAACAAAAGGACTATCAAGGCGCTCGAGGAACTGGTAAAGACGGAGTACATGGCGGTCGGTGCGCTGGACGCCGTACTGGAGAATGTCAGTGATAAGCGCCTGAGCAAGCAATATCGCAAATTCCGCGACCAGCACGGCAAGCAGGCTGACGCGCTGAACGATCGCCTCGAAGACCTCGGCGGCGAGCGGCTAGATTATGAAGTCGGCAGCGGTAAAGGCCAGGCCGGCCTGTGGGGTAAGCTGACCAGCGCGCGCGACGACACGAGTGTAGAAGGTATGCGTGTAGGCGCTGAGCGCGGCATCAAGCGTTATATAGACCATATCGACGATATCGACGACCCCAAGGCCCTCTCCGTAATCCGCAAGAACCTCGAAGCCAAGCAAGACGAAATGGGTTGGTACGACGAGCAGAGCTCCAAAGAGCGCGCTGACACTTTCGATACCAAGATCGAGTCTACCAAGAGCAAGGTGAAAGAAGAAGCGTCCAAGGATGGCGGCAAAGACGGCAAGAAGAAGAAGCGTGGGTTGCCTTTCCCGCTGCTGCTCCTGGCGGGTGCCGCCGGCGCAGTATTCTTCCTGTTGCGGCGCAACGACGACTCCGATTTCGATGACTACGGTGAGGACGCGTTCAGTTATGAGGGCGAAGAGAGTGGCGTCGGAAGCAGCTATGACTCCTCCGAGTCCTCTGGCGCATCTTCCTCAGCTTCGAGCAGCGAGTATAATGCCGACACGAGCCATGGAAGTAACGGCGGGTAGTTTCAGAGATAAAGCTCCGTTCCTATTTAGAAGATCAAGTTACAAGAATGCCTTTCCCTCCCTGGGAGAGGCATTCTTTTGTGAGCAAGAGATTCGCGTGTATGCAGAGTACAAGCAGAGTACAGTAGGGGCCATTGGGCTCCACTATTGGTGTCTCTTTCGTCTCCAAGTGCATCGCAGCCTGATGATGAACGTCTCGCGCCGCTTCTGGTGAACCCGCCCATCCCGCTGCTCAGAAGGCAAGTTCGCGCCTACGTGCCACACTTTTCCTCTGCATGGGTGTGCCTGGACGTAGCGATGATGCCAGTTAATGATGAAAGTTGATGACTGCAAGTTACGCTGTATTACGTACCGGAACCGTTGACCCGGTGTCTCCAAAAATGTTACCCTTTTCTGGTCTTAGTAACGTCTGTCGTTAGTGAGACCAGAGGAGG
>JALYYZ010000097.1 GCA_030945985.1 Chloroflexota bacterium | reverse complement strand
TATATCGAAGATAGACCCACCGGAGCAGCGAACTTGGTGGTGTATCAGGTCGGAATTACCGGCGTACCCACTATCCTGTAATTCCTTAATTAGAGCAGAAGGTTGAACATGGTCCCAGCTTGTTACGACTTCACTTTGAGCGTTGTAGCCCATAACGTTCGCTCGCAGCATCCACACATCGCGGAACTGAATTTCAACAATTGGGGTGCTGATTCCCAGCGCGAGTAGTGGCTGCCGGTCCTCTTGCGGGTTGATCTCGCAGCGTACGGATGCTGCTACATCGCCACTTTTTAGCCATTCAAGATGGAAATCACGCAGTCCAGCATCATGCCACAGCCAGCTAAGAATGCTTAACTCTTGCAAGTGAATGGGCATACTTCGATTGTCCTTGTGCATCAAGTTGTCAATAAGACGCTTAATGAGGGATGTTGAACAACTGCTCGCTGAGGCGCAAGGCCGCGTCGGCCTCGCCATGTGCTCTCAGCAAAGTGAGTACTTCGTCTGCTATGAAGTCTGTTGTGACCAAAGTCAGCGTATTATGGCTCAGCCACCCTGCCGCCGCAGGGTGCTTGGTGTCAGACGGGACTGTTGCACTAAACCAGGCACCCGTGTCAACGAATATCCCACTGTTCGCTGGAGTGGGATTACTCTCTGCGTCGCGCGAATTCAAGGCATATTTCCGTGCTTGGGATAGAGAATATCGTCATGCTTTATGCTGATGTCGGTTCGGTTATCCACTGACGCATGCGGCAAGGCTGCAATCTCCATCAGCAGCCTGTAAGCACGCTGACCGGGGAGTTCAGCATCCCTGTTGTCGTCAGATCCTTCTGCAAAGTCTGTGCTGTTTCTCTCGTCTCTCTCCGCTCGACCATGCTTGCCCCATAGGGAGTGCTTGGACGCTGCTATGTGGACCTCGCCCACAGCACCCTCCGGCAGTTCAACAGGACTCAGTGGGCGGAATACACCGTTCTCGTATACAACCTCAATAGCTGCCATTGCCCGACCTCCATGACTTCGGAATCATCTACTTCTCGATACCAGCACCAGACCGCGACGGGCTCACGCCAAAATCGCCGACATCCTCTATCCAAGAATCCTCTACTATCTACCTATCCATTCTAGCATACCATCCGTCCACCCCCAAGCGCTCCATTGTATGGCTGTCAATGCCTGAAATAGCGCAATTTGCTGTCTAGACTTTCCTATTGGATCCTGTGCAGGGTAAGTAGCCACTACGCTCTCTGCTTGAGCAAATAGGGTCCCAACTCTGTGGTGAGCATCCCCACCAGGATTATGCCTGCGCCCAGCCATGCCGTAGCTTCCAGCTTATCTGATTGGAGCCATGCGCCGAAGATTGCGGCAACGACGGGTTCGAGGGTGAAGATCAATGCTGTATGCACTGCGCTGGTGTAACGCTGCACGCTCATTTGCACCGTAAAAGCCAGCGCGGTGGCTGCCAGTCCGAGGAACGCCGCCCCTGCCCACACTTCGGGTTTAAGCCCCGCCACAGGATGCTCCAGTAAGATAGCGGCCAGGCAGCTAAGGAGGGCGGCGAATGTTACCTGCACCGTCGCCACTCTGAAAGGGTCAGCCATGTGCGCCACCCGCGCGATGATCACTATTTGCAGCGCGAAAGCTAGCGCGCAACCGAGCACGAGCGGGTCGCCCCGGTTGAGGCTGATACCTCCCACCTGGTGGAAGCTTAGCAGCGCCAGGCCTGCAGTACAGGCGACAACTCCCACCCACGCCCAGCGGTCGGGCTTGATCTTCAGGAAAAAAGGGCTGAGGAAGGGGACCACCACCACCGAAAGTCCCGTGATGAAGCCCCCGTTGCTTGCCGTGGTGCCTTGCAAGCCGAGCGTCTGCAAGGCATACCCTGCCCACAATGCTGCCCCTATAAGCACGCCCCAGCCAAGCTCGCGCATGGTCAATCCGCGCAGCCTGCCCAGGAGTGCAGTTACAGCGGCAAGGGCAAGGGCAGCCACGGTGAAGCGCACGGAAAGGAGAAGCAGAGGGCTAACCTGCTCGATGATATCTTTGACCAGCACGAACGTAGAGCCCCAGATGAATGTCACCAGGGCAAGCGCGCCGTCGGCGAGCAACTCTCTTTTTCGCATCATGTGGACATTATATAGGCCCTGAGACGCTGCGCACTAGAGGAAGAGTGGATCGCGAGGCATCAACTCCCGGCCATCAACTTGACATATTACTTGCAAAGAGGGATGGCTTGCTCTATAATCGCATTTGCAGAACAGATGTGCATAACTTTCGTTGAGGTGTGGCATGGACAATAGGAAAAAGTTCGGCACTGCAAATCTCGACCTGGACAGCATTGATGATGACCAGCCCCCCCGCCCACCTCGGGCGGTGCAGGCACCCCTATTCAGCCTCAGCACTCGTGGCGACCTCCTCCAACCGACAGCGGACATACCGGCCCTGACGCCCACATCGAGCTTGGATGTGGCCCGCTGGTGGTTCAAGCGCCACCTGGAGCAGGAGCACAGGCCGATCAACACGGTTGACTCTTATATGTACGACCTGGCGCTTTTTCAGCAGTCGGTGGGCAACAAGACGCTCGACAAGATAAATAATACAGACCTGGCTAATTTCCTGGGCGATGCAAACAGCAAATCAACGCGCAAGAGGCGGCTAACATCTCTTCAGGGCCTTTTCAGATATCTGGTGCTAAAGGAGAAGGTTCTAAACAGGAACCCCGCCGACAGCTTCTTCCCTGATTACGTCCCCTTGAAGACTCCGCAGATACTCTTCCCCACTGAACAAGAGTCTGTGCTAGCGGCGGCGCGCGAAGAGAACGTCAGAACCTACTTGATAATATATCTGCTCCTCAAGCTCGGCCTGACACGCACAGAGCTGCTCGCCCTCAAAGTAGAATACGTAGACGACGGCAACCCTGAGCAACCCCTGATCTACGTCCACTATGAGGAGGTGCGCTGGCAGCCGAAGGACCGCAAACTGGGCGGCGACATTGACTTCACGACAGCTTACGCTGAATACAGAGAGCGCTACAAGCCCGTGTCGAGGATGTTCAACCTGCTGCCCCAGTCCATCAACAAGATAGTTGACAGGGTAGCCGAGGAAGCGGGGGTGAAAAAGAGGGTAACTCCGCAGTCTTTGAGAGACACCTTCGCGGTAGAGCAAGCAAAGGCAGGCGCTGATGAGAAGAAGCTGCTAGAGATACTCGGGCTGGCACCCGAGAGCCGCAATCGCAAGAGCGTGCAGCGCTACATCAAGCTGGCCGCGCCGCCCGTGGCGGGTATAATAAAGTAGATCAGGATATGCCTCTGGCCCGGTGTCGGGCGACCATCAGCCCTTGTCCCGCTCTTGTCTTATCTGCTTAGCTGAAAATATCGTCCACTTTTATAGTAATATCAGGCAAACTCTGCGGGCTGAGAGCATGGCCAAGGCCGACACGGGCTACTCGGTTGTACTTGCCACCGGCGGGGTCGAGGTGGACCTCAACCACCTTTTTCTGGATATTCACAATCCAGACTTCATCTATCCCAGCGCCGGCGTAGAGGGGCAGTTTCAGGCGACGGTCTGTGGCAAGGGTACTGTCTGCTACTTCGATTAGCAGCAGTACATCATCGGGGCCGGGGTGCTGCTGCCTTTTGCGGTTGACGCGCGGCTTGAGCAACGTCACATCAGGCTGCGGCTCGTTGAATTTGTCTATATAGATGGGATTTTGCACCCGCACCACTCCCCTGCCCGCCAACAGAGGAGCAAACAACATATTCAATGTGTCCACGCACTCAGCGTGTGGAACGTTGATCGGGCTCATCTCTACAATCTCTCCGGCGATAAGTTCTACGCGGTCGTCCTCGCGGATGACACCCGCATCGCCTATCTTGTGGTATTCGTCTACTGTAAAGCGCTTGCGCGCGTACTCGGCTACCATGTTGCATCACCTGCCTGTGCTATTTGTTCACTAATATATAGCAATCCTCACCGGCTCGGCAACTCTCTGCCATGCCCTGGCCGACGCATCGTAGTGCGCGATTTCCTACGATCCCTCTCGATGAATGTGTGCCGCAGGCTTTTGAATTATCTGCAAGCGAGGCGAAGTCGTGCGGTTAGGTCCGCAGCCAGGTGCGAACGCTCTACTTGCGATGCCCGCCGGCTCATAACAACTGCAAGGCTTCGGTGCCCTCGCGTGTGTTAGAATAGGCGTGTTGCCGCGCCGTTGGAGCGCGTGCAGCGACAGGGGGAGAGAGGATGACAGAGGCTCAATCGGAGCCAACCAGCCGCGAAGTGTCTCACACCTTTCGCGTGCGGTATGCCGAAACAGACGCAATGGGCATTGTGCATCACAGCAGCTATGTGGTGTGGATGGAGATGGGACGCACCGAGTTTATGCGTGCGTTCGGCTTCACGTACAGGCAGCTTGAGGAGATGGGCGTAGTGATGCCCGTACTGGAGATAAACGTCAGGTACAAGCGGCCGGCAGTGTACGACGACGAACTCTGCATCACCACCTGGGTAGATGAACTGACGCGCACGAAGATACGGCTTGCGTATAGTATTGTTCGCACTTCAGACGGCAAACTCCTTACGGAAGGAAGCTCATTGCACACTTTTGCGGGACGCGATGGGCGACCTGTCAGGATCACCCATCACCCCGATGCATGGGAGATGCTGCAGCGTATGGGTCCATCCGATGTGGGTGAATAGGCCCTCTGCTTATCGGCTCTTATCTGAGGTGACGTAGCTCAAGTAGGCGGGCACTCGATCTTCGTAAGCGGCCATCTCTTCATCATAACGCAAAGCCAGCCTGGTGAGGGCAGCAATCGGCACCGTCTGGTTGAAGGTGGCGATGTTGCGGTTGATCTCCTGAATGGCGAAGGAGTGTTGCTGGGCTTCCCGCTCATGCTCGACTTTGAGTTGTGTAATTTCCTGGCGCAGGCGTTTCACGGCGTAAGGGTCGCGCCCGATTTCAGCGAGGCGGCGGCGCAGGTAAGCGAAGTGCCGGTCGGCCTTCGAGCGAAGTTGGACCATCTCGACTTCTATCTGCTGGGCCAGCGTCATCCAGTCGGGCGCGTAGCCACTGTTAGCTAAGACCTTGAAGGCGACGCGCATATCTTCGGGTACGAACGGGTTCTCCTCGACCTTCAGCGGCTCTCCCATGCCTTGAATGTTGTCGAACTCCCCCGCGTCTATGGCTTCCTGGATGCGGCGGTCGGCTATGCGGTTGAGCTTGCCTATTATCTCATCGGCGGCTATTTCGTCCATAGAGGATCCTTATGCGAAAAGGTCAGCTTCTTCTATGTGAATTATATCACAAAGGCACGTGGAGAGGTAACACGTCACCCTGTGGGTGATGGGTGTGGGA
>JALYYZ010000060.1 GCA_030945985.1 Chloroflexota bacterium | reverse complement strand
CCACAGCAGCGCCCATAATATTAAAAAAAAAACACATTGTCGAGGACACAGGAATAGCGTAAGCATGTTCGCCAAAGGCCCTCTTGATGGCCATTGTCTCATATTTCTCATTGAGGGGTGTGCCCGTGCCGTGGGCATTTATATAGTCTATATCTTTAGGCTCAAGTCCTGCACTCTTCAGAGCCATAGTCATAGCCCTGGCAGCGCCTTCTCCGCCTTCAGCGGGCGCGGTGACGTGCGAGGCATCGGACGTTGAACCATATCCTATTACTTCAGCCAGTATGTTGGCCCCACGCTGTTGTGCATATTCAAGGTCTTCCAGCAGCACGGCTGCTGCCCCCTCGGCGAGCACGAAGCCGTCGCGTAGCTTGTCGAAAGGGCGAGAGGCCCTCAGCGGATCGTCGTTGCGAGTGGAGAGTGCACGCATCGCACCGAAGGTCGCCAGTCCGACCTCGCACACTGTAGCCTCGGAGCCACCCGCGAACATCGCTACGGCCTGACCACGCTTGATTATCTCGGCAGCCTCACCTATGGCATGGGCTGACGATGAACAAGCAGATACCACAGCATAATTCGGCCCTTTCAATCCCATTTGTATCGATACCTGCCCCGCAGCCAGGTCTGTGAGGAGCATAGGTATCGTAAAAGGGCTAACTTTGCTGGGGCCTTTGTCCCTAATGGTAAGGACGGCCTCGGTCAGTGTTTCGATCCCTCCTATGCCGGAGCCCATAAGTACGCCTACCTCGTTAGTATTTTCCGGAGTTACAGTAAAGTTGGCGTCTTGCGCGGCCTGCTTGCACACAGCTATTGCATAGTGGATAAACCTGTCCATGCGTCGCTGCTCTTTTGGGGGAATGTACTCATCAGCGTTAAAGCCTTTTACTTCGGCTGCAATGCGTGTACTATAGGCGGCCGCATCGAAGCGCGTGACGTGCCCTGCCCCTGAGCGCCCCTCAATAGCCATCTGCCAGGTACTCTCCACATCGTTGCCCAGGGGCGACACTGCCCCCATGCCTGTTATTACAACTCGCCGGCGATCTCCACCCATGCCATAACCCTCCAGCATCTACTGTGCCTAATTATAGCATGCCGCGAGAGCGTTTATATACGGCGATCTTCTTCCCTACACCGCCAGTTGCGCCTTATTGCCCAAGACTTAGAAGCCACTTGTTGACTACTTACCTGGTAGGTGATATTCTCAGGCTGGTGTATACGGCACCTTGCAAAGGAGCAGCGCAGTTATGAATGAACGAACAGGAGAAGCATTTGAGCTTGGTGAGCAGCTTACTGTGGTGGGACGGAAGCTCGAATCTGGAGAGAAAGCACCTGACTTTGAGCTTGAACATCTGGACCCCGTTGACGCTTCCATGCGCACAGTTCACCTGGGCGAATCAGCAGGTAAGGTGCGGCTTCTGAATGTAGTCAACTCGCTTGATACGCCCATCTGCCATGTAGAGACCCACCAGTGGGACAAGTTGCGGGCATCATTACCGCCCGATGTGGTCATCTACACAGTCAGTATGGACCTGCCTTTTGCCCAGGCCCGGTGGCACAACGCGGAGGGTGTGGAGCACAGTTCGCTCTCCGCACACAAGAGTGAGCAGTTCGGGGAAGACTACGGGGTGCTTATTAAAGAGTGGCGTCTGCTGCAAAGGGCCGTTTTCGTAGTCGATCGCGATGGGAATATAGCCTATGCGGAGTATGTTCCCGACCAAATGCGTGAGCCCGACTATGATGCAGCAGTACAGGCAGCGCTACAAGTGTCAGAACAAACTGCCGGCAAGTAGATGGGTAATATAGTGGATATACACCTTTAGACCGACGCGTCCAGCATAACTTCCCCCTATAATTCCAGATAACAAATCCACTTTGAAAGGAGGGCCAAAGCAATGACAACACTACACCTGGCAAATACATCGGCCGCAGCGCTTGGACCCTCCGGGCAGCCGCTGGCTTAACTTTCCGCGCCAGGGCATAACCCATAAGTACGCCTCCTACCCGGCACAAATCTGCCGAGCATATACGCAGCGTCCTTCCCGGCCTTGTTATATCGGCTGGACATCTCCCTTGCGCCGGAAAGAGTAGCCGGTGCTTCCCTTTGCTCACGTCACGGGCCTGCGATTGAGAAACCGCTATCGCAAGCTGCTTTTCGCTATGCTTGCGGCATTCTTCATAGAAGGTGACCGTGAATTACAACCAGAAAAAAGCTCTCAAGATTTTCCTGCTGTCACGCGGGCTCGGCTCCGTGCTGTTCACATTGACATTCACAATCCAGGCCGTCTACTTCATCCAGACGGTGCATATGGACCCTCTACAACTTGTGCTGGTAGGCACCACGTTAGAGGCGACTATCTTTCTCTTCGAGGTGCCTACCGGTGTGGTGGCCGACACTTATAGCCGCCGCCTATCCGTGATAATCGGCACGTTCCTATGGGGGCTCGGCTTCCTCATCGAGGGAGCTTTCCCTTTCTTTCTAACCGTGCTCCTCTCGCAGGTCATTATGGGCCTCGGCTACACGTTCAACAGCGGGGCGTCGGAGGCATGGCTCGCCGGGGAGATAGGTGACGAGAACATTGGACCGGCGTTCCTCAAGTCGTCGCAGGTGGGTCGTATAGGCACCAT
>JALYYZ010000035.1 GCA_030945985.1 Chloroflexota bacterium | reverse complement strand
CAGTATAGCCGTCACCAACTGTCACAGGGTCATGAGAGATCAAAATTTACCTATCGCGTCGGCCTGCCGCACTTCTCCGCCTCCGCAGTCGAGGGCCGCCTGTGGCCCTTTTCGCCTTCTTGGGCCTGGCCCTGCTCGTCACATCATGCCCCTACTCCGTTGGCGGCACCGGCAGATGCTGTGGGCCTGGTGGCAGTCACTGGGCTAGTACTCCCTGCGCCTAACAGGCTTCGAGCAGCAGCTCAACGGCCTCTATTTTACCCCAACCGCTACATCGAAGCAGGCACCACTGCGCTCTTTGCCTCACACCTTATTTCCCACCTTCCATCAGGCGCGCCGTAGCACTCCAGCGACAGACCGCCTCAGGCACCATCGCACCTTCGTGCTGCGACTCCTCATCGACAAACTCTCCTCCTAGGGCTTCGTAGAAGGCGCGAGCGCGCGTGTTCCCGCTCAGGATCCTCGCTACCAGAGTAGTGAATCCTGCCGAGAAAAGCTGCCTTGCCACAGCGCCCATCAATGCTCGACCTGCTCCCTACCGTTGCCTCTCCGGCAGTAGATATAGGACATAAAGCTCGCCGGTACCCGCTGGGTAGAAAGTGCGCTCCGGTCCTCGCTGGGCGACGCCGAACAGCCGCATGGGGTCTCGCGTGGGGCCGCCTGATAACACGGGCCGCCGCTCCTCAGCAACAAAGACGTAAAGCCGGTGGTTACCTTTCCCATCCGCCTGCGTGCTCCGCCAACTCTGCTCACACCCGTCGTGAGTAAGCGCATAGAGTCTCTCGTCAGGCAACTGCCCTCGGCGCGCACTTCGGAAACTGGTCACGAGAACAGACGCCATACCCGCTGCGTCAGCCTCAACAGCCTTACGTACTATATACGCCATATACGCCATGCCGCCTCTTCTGCTACTACCTGACGCTCCGATCCGGCGCTACCAGGTACGATTATGCTTTCTGGCTGCTCTACGTGCGTACGCTTCCAACGGCACGAGAGCCAACCGTCCCTGATTAGCGCGTCGGAAGCCTCACTCTTTCCGGTACAACCCGAGCAGCGTACTGCCGTCAGTGAAACCCAGGGGCAGAAGAGCACCCAGCGCGAAGACCAGCAGGTTATCCGCCCAAAAGAAGACGGCAAGCCACCAGGCGGACGACCCGGCGGCAAGGAATAGGGGAGGCACAGCGGCAACCATGGTCACCAGTAGACTCAGCGTTGGCCCGCACAACGCGCGCCTGACATGTACTTGCCGCAGTAGGGTTGGCTCATCCGGCGGGTAGACGCTGCTGCTCAGCAGCCACCATAAGTGTATCCCGACCATAGGATGGCCCGTACGCCTGGCTGCGTAACTGTGGCCGAATTGGTGCAGAAGGTCAGCAGCCCAGTGCAGCAAAATGCCCGCCAGCCCTAGCATGAGTGACGTTGGCACGCTTCGCTTCAGCGCGAAAAGGCACACAGCGCTCAGAAGCGCCCACCCGAGGAGCGAACCTGCGACTGAAGATGGCGCCGCACTAATCGTGAGGTCCGCCAGTCGCACAGGTCTGAGTCGTTGCATACCGGCTCCGCTATCTTGCCCTTGCTTCATCTGCCTCTCCAGTGGACGTGCAATGCGCAGGGGCCAGCCCCTACGCCCGACGCATACTGAGTGTAAGCGCAAGAGGGCAAAGTGTAAAGCAAACCGAGTGGCAACCTTTCACAGCGGTCGTCGTCCATAGTGCTATACTACAGCAAACGAACGTTCCCCGAGGCATTGATGCGCGCATTGCTCGCCTTCCTATCGCTGATCTCCCCTTTCGCTCTGACCATATCGCACGCTGAGCGGTATAACAGCGCGCCGGTCAGCGCCAGGGCACACATCATCTTCGTGGGCGATATCATGCTAGGCAGGTTCGTCGGCGCGTCTATGCAGGCCCACGGCCAGGGGTCGCCCTTTCAGGACATCACGCCCTTTTTGAGGGGAGCAGACCTCGCAGTAGCAAACCTTGAGGGGCCGCTCGTGCCACCATCTGCGGGCTCACTCCCCCTCCCGTCGGCTGACCAACCTCTCCTCACGGGCAGCAGTTTGTCGGCCCCAGCCCTACACAATGCAGGCATCGACCTCGTCTCGCTGGCAAACAACCACAGCCTTGATGCCGGGCGCGCCGGCCTGAACAGCACCGTGGTCGCGCTCACGCATGCTGGCGTCGGCGCATTTGGCACGGGCGCAGCCGGGGCGCAACTTCCGCTCATCAGGCAAGTCGGCAGCCTCCGCGTTGCTTTCCTCGCCTACACTGCTATACCACCTAATATGTCACATAGCTTACAGCCGGGCGTCGCCCTGCTGGACACCGGCAGCAGCAGCGAGGCGGCATTGCAGCGGGACGTCACACGAGCCCATAATGGTGCAGACGTGGTAGTGATATTCATGCACTGGGGAACCGAGTTCTCGTCGCGGCCCGACCCTACGCAGCGCTCCATCGCGCGGATGGCGGCAGACGCGGGCGCCAATATGGTTGTAGGCGCACACCCGCACGTAGCCCAGGGTATGGAGACGCTCGCCCGGCCCGACGGTGGGACAACACTCGTAGCCTACTCACTAGGCAACGCCCTTTTCGACCAGTCGCTACGTGCCGACACGCGTGAGGGTCTCGCGCTCGACTGCGTCACGTCCTCCTCCGGCATCGAGAGTGCGCGCCTGGTGCCGATCGAAACCGCGCGGACAGCGAGCGGATACACCATGCGCCTCTCAACAGGGCCGGACGCAGAGGAGACTATCGCACGCGCCACCGCCGGTCTCCCGTCAGTAACTGCTCCCTGGCAGACACTGACGACGGTAAGTAGCACGCCCACAACAGCCCTTGCGTACAGACGCCTGGGCAGCGCAGATGTGGTCTCAACCGTCGATCTAGGCACAGGTTCGCCCGTAACCGCACAACTAAGGAATGGTACGCTTGCCTTAACTGCCGTCGGCACGGGATCGGCAACGCGCACACTCTGGCGTAGCAACCCCGGCTGGCGGGTTACCGGCTACACGGTCGGGGATGCCAACGGCGACGGCAAGCCCGATCTCGTATACACCCTCTGGAAGCGCAGCCTTATCTGGCAGCGCCCGCCCGGCGGTGGGATGTCCGTTCAGATGGAGGGGGGACCCCTGCTGCCCCATATCTACATCAATAGCTGGCGCGATGGCGAGTTGCTTCCCCTCTGGCACGGCTCTCCACGCCCCGCCCCCGCCCTCGCGGTAGCTGTCGCGAAAATCGACGGAGAGCAGATCCTCGCGGTACTTGAGAGCAGCTCACCGACCGTCGAGCAATCTCCAGGCACCCTCCGCCTCTGGCGCTGGACAGGCGGCTTCGGCTTTGAGCTCGCCGCCCAGGTGCCCGGGAGCTACAGTCAGCTATGGAGCGACAGCGGCACCCTCCTTTTCAGGTAAGCTGCCTCCTACTACTCCGAGGCACGGCAGGCAACGGCAGGTTGGCAACACGAGGTAAGAACCAAAACCAATCTAAAACCCGCAGGTTTTAGATTGGTTTTGTTTTACTTTCAGGCTCAAACCCAACATTATTGCATTTTGATGGACTGTATACAAACGACAAGTTTTGCATGAGCCGCATGGTAACCATGCATTTGGGTACTAATCGTAGCCAAAAGAAGCAGTAATGTTACTGCTGTTGGTC
>JALYYZ010000034.1 GCA_030945985.1 Chloroflexota bacterium | reverse complement strand
GACCAACAGCAGTAACATTACTGCTTCTTTTGGCTACGATTAGTACCCAAATGCATGGTTACCATGCGGCTCATGCAAAACTTGTCGTTTGTATACAGTCCATCAAAATGCAATAATGTTGGGTTTGCTCCACGCTGGCGCAATGGGAGTTCTCAGGCCGTTGCCTGGAGCATCGCAGCGTGTTATCCTGAGCCAACAAAGAAGTAGGAGGCTCAGATGCGGCAAGAGACGGCAGTGGAGCAAGATCTGCCCCGAGACCTGGGCTCTGGGCTGGTTATGCGTAGGGCCACCATCGAAGACCGCGATAGGGTGGCCGATTTCCACGCGTCTACGCTGCTTGACATCGGGGAGACCGGGCCACTCGCTTATCTCCACGGCTTCGTGCTGGACCTGATGAGCGGGCAGCACCCTTACTTTACGCCCGGTGACTTCCTGCTGGTCGAGGAGACCGCCACCGGCAAGATCGTCTCCTCTATGTGCTTGATCTCGCAAACCTGGACCTACAAAGGCATCCCTTTCAAGTGTGGTCAGCCTGACATCGTAAGTACCGATCCAGCGTATCGCAGGCGCGGCCTCGTGAGCGCCCAGATCAAAGAGATCCATAGGTGGAGCATGCAGCGCGCCGAGATGGTGCAGGGCATCACAGGCATACCCTGGTACTACCGCCAGTTCGGCTACGAGATGGCGTTGAGCCTCGGCGCTAACCGCGTATGCTTCAGGCAGGATGTACCCAGGCTCAAAGAAGGGGAGGCGGAGGCATATCGATTCCGCGAGGCCACAGCCGAGGACATCCCGTTCATGATGGCAATGTACGCGCAGGCAACCTCGCGCTCCCTGGTGGCTCCCGTCCGCGACGAGGCACTCTGGCGATACGACCTGGGTGGTCGCAACCCGGCTAGCGGCATGTCTGCCCGGTACAGGGTAATCGAAGCGAGCGGCGCCACGTCAGGCGCGCGGCCGCTGGGCCTGCTGATACACAGTGTAAGGCTATGGGGCAACGAGTTGGGCACACGTCTCTGTGAGGTCGTGCCTGGCATTCCATTGCTAGTGGTAACGCCGAGCGTAATGCGCCACCTGGATATCGTGGGACAAGAATATGCCGAACGCGACGGCGTGGACTTTGAGACAATCGCATTCAACCTGGGCGAGCAGCACCCTGTATACGAGACGGTCGCTGACAAGCTGCGCGAGGTCCACAAGCCTTATGCGTGGTATATCCGCGTGCCTGACCTCCGTGGCTTCATGCGCCACATCACACCGGCCGTGGAAGAGCGCCTTGCCGGCTCGGCACAGGCAGGCTACACGGGCGAACTGAAGCTCAATTTCTACCGTACCGGCCTGCATCTCAAGTTCCAGGAGGGGAGCCTCTACGTAGAATGGTGGAAACCGGACCGTGTAGAAGAGGGAGATGCGGCCTTCCCGGACCTCACGTTCCTACAGCTCCTCTTCGGCTTCAGATCGCTTAGAGAGCTGTCGCACGCCTTTCCCGACTGCGCTGCCGCCACCGACAGTGCCCGCGCCCTCCTGCCTATCCTCTTCCCCAAAGAGCCCTCTCAGCTTTGGAGCGGCGGGTGAAGTCAGCTACGGCGTCCTTTTCACAGGATGGGCTCCGATACTCACTACATGGGGCGCTACCGTCCGCAAGGTGCGACGAGGCGGCGCTAGCGTGAGAGGCGACACGCCATTTGCCGTTACCGAGTGGGAGTGGCTCAAGCTTCAGCTCAGGTTATATGCTGTCGAGCGCTCGCCCGAAACCTGGATCGAGCGCTTTAGCTTCGATGATGAGCGCCGAACGATAGCATGCTCTATCTGGTGCAAGACAACACAGCGCCTCATCGAGGAGAAGGCAGATCGCGCCCGCCAGTTCTCTTTCTACAGCAACTGGGTCGAAGTCGAGACGATACAGGTCTCCACACTCCTCCAGCAACTTCCTGTGCTCAGCACTGAGTACGACCTGCGGCGTGACCTCGCCTTCGAAATTCTCTACGACTACGGCATGGGCTCGTCACTCGTGTGTGAGTTCAGTGCCGGTGAGGTCACCTGGCACAGGGACAGCTAGGCTGAGCTGTGTGAGCCATACGCTACGGAATTCGAGTTATACGCACGAGGCCTGACTACTCCCGGTATCGGTTACTTCCCTGACGCTTTTTCGGACCTCGCGACCGGGTCGTGAAACGCGTTACCTTCCTTCCTCTACAGCGCGCCTGTAAGGGCATGATAAATGTTATGATAGCAGCAGCGCTGCGTCTCTTAGGGCATTAGGGCATCGAGGTGCGCTGAGGGGGCCAGGACTGTTGACCTTCAGACTAGGTCCTGTTTTCAAAGGTTTGGTAAACTGGAGGTATGAGCCCGAACAGAAGACACGAACTAACAGACGAACAGTGGGCACGCATAGAACCGCTGCTACCTCCACAGAAACAGCGGACAGGCAGGCCCTCTAAGGACCATAGAACTCTGCTCAATGGCATGCTCTGGCTGGACAAGACAGGTGTTCCCTGGAGAGACTTGCCCGAGAGGTATGGCCCCTGGCAGACAGTGGCCACTCGCTTCTACAGGTGGACCAAGCAGGGTCTTTGGGAGAAGATATTAGCTGAGGTCCAGAAGGATGCAGATAGCAGAGGCGAGGTTCAATGGTCGATCCACTTTGTAGACAGCTCCGTCGTACGTGCTCATCAGCATGCAGCCGGGGCAAAAAAGGGGAGCCAAAAGAGGGAGAGCCAGAACCAGGGCCAAGTGACGAAGCGCTAGGACGCAGCAAGGGAGGGTTCTCAACCAAGATACACGTGCGGTGTGAAGGTCGGGGCAAGCCTGTGCTCTTTGAGCTAACACCGGGTGAGACACACGAATCTACGGTGTTTGAACTCCTGATGGAAGGGGGAGCCATCAAGAGGCGGGGAAGAGGGAGGCCCAGACGCTTACCTGCACGTTTAGCTGCTGACAAGGCATACTCTAACAAGAGGATACGTAAGTATTTAGCTGGACGAGGTATCGGCATCATTATTCCACGTAAGTCTAACGAGAAGCACAAAGGCCGCTTTGACCGGGAGGCATACAAGGCGCGCAACATAGTAGAGAGGCTGTTCAACCGGCTAAAGCACTTCCGCCGGATAGCCACTCGTTACTAGAAGAGAGCCCAAAACTACAAAGCTATGATCACTCTTGCCGCCATTCTCCTCTGGTTGTAGCTTTGAAAACAGCACCTAGCATCTCTACAGGCTGACGGGAGTGCGGCGTTACCTATAGCTGAGCGGACAAGTCTAACCGGGAGCGTCTTGATTTGCTTCTTGCCGTTACTCTATTCACGGATTCTTGCGGGACAGGGGAACCGGAAATCCGAGACGAGAAGAAGAAGGGAGGAAAGACTACTTTGATCTGGATCGGCACATCGGGCTGGGTCTACAACCACTGGGTGGGCTGCTTTTACCCCACTGACCTCCACCAACGCGATTGGCTGGCCTATTATGCCGAGCGCTTTCCAACGGTAGAGATCAACCGCAGCTTCTACAGGCTGCCCTCACATAGGAACTTCGAGGACTGGGCGTGGAAGGTCGGGCACCACGAAGGCTTCCTCTTCGCGGTAAAGGCGAGCCGCTACCTGACTCACTTGAAGAAGCTACACGCGCCAGAGGAGCCCCTCGACAGGCTGTTCAGCGCGGCAGATGGTCTGGGCCTGCGCCTGGGACCTGTCCTATTCCAACTGCCACCTGGTTTCGCGGTGGACCCGGCGAGGCTTGCCTACTTCGTCTCTCAATTGCCGCCAGG
>JALYYZ010000031.1 GCA_030945985.1 Chloroflexota bacterium | reverse complement strand
GCGCCCTCCCACCCAGGCCCCTGCTGTCCAGCCTCACCCCATCAGTGCAGAGCGTGTTGAGCAACGGGAGGAGTTGGCCCCCGTTGTTCGCAGCTATGACACGCCCAACACCGATGTCCCACGGGCGCACCTTATCTCCAATGGGCGTTATACGGTTATGATGACCAATTCGGGGGCGGGCTACAGCCACTGGAGCAGAGACGGGGGCAGCGGCATTGCAGTAACTCGCTGGCGCAACGACTGGGTGCGCGATTCTTACGGCAGCTTCATCTACATCCGCGACCTGGAGAGCTGTGCCGTCTGGTCTGCTGCGGCTGCTCCATTCGGTGGTGAGCCTGTAGGCTACAATGCCCGCTTCGGCCTGGATAAGGCCGAGTTTTCAAGGCGCGACGGAGATATCTAAACGTTTATGGAAGTTGTGGTAAGTCCAGAGGACAATGCCGAGATAAGGCGCGTGACGCTCACTAACCGGAGCAGCCGCGTGCGCACGATCGAGCTTACCAGTTACGCTGAAATAGCGCTGGCTCCACAGGATGCGGATGAAGCGCACCCGGCCTTTAGCAAGCTTTTCATCGAGACGTCATACTTCGCTCCGCACGGCGCGCTACTTGCTAGCAGGCGACCACGCTCGGCGGGCGACAAGCGCGACTGGGCCATACATGTGGCAGCGTCTGCGTCCACCGTCTCGCGACAAGATTCCGGCGAAGGTACGAGTGACCAGTATCCAGTGACCAGTGACCAGTATCAGGTAACACGGTCTCCACTGGTCACTGGTCACTGGTTACTGGATACTGGTGACGAATACGAAACTGACCGCATGGCGTTCCTGGGCAGAGGTGGTACGCCCGCCTCGGCTCGCGCCATGCTGCCGGGCGAGCGTCTGAGCAACAGCGCAGGCGCCGTGCTTGACCCGATCTTCAGCTTGCGCCAAAAAGTGCGCATAGAGCCGGGCATGCGAGTACAGGTGTCATTCGTTACGGCCGCTGCTGAAACTGAAGAGGCAGCATACGCGCTGAGCGATAAATATCACGACCCCACGTGGGCCGAGCGGGGCGTGCGGATGGCCTTTGCCCAGGCGCGCCTGGAACTGAGAATGCTCGATTTGTCGGTCGACGAGTCGATGCAGTACCAGCGCATCTTCTCTCGCATGGTATACCCGCAGCGTGGGACACGACCTTCCGAGGCAACGCTTGCAAAGAATAGATCAGGACAGCAGGGGCTCTGGGCCTACGCCATCAGCGGGGACCTTCCTATACTCCTGGTGCGCATTGCCGACCCTGCGGAAGCGCCCCTGGTGCGCCAGGCTCTACGCGCTCACGAGTTCTGGCTGAGGAACGGGTTTGAGGCCGACCTTGTCATCCTCAACGAGTACCCTGGCGGCTACATACAGCCCGTGCAGGACGAGCTTGAGCGGCTCGTGGCTGCCAGCCATGCGCACACGATGCTCAACAAGAAGGGCGGCGTCTACGTGAAGCGCGCCGATGTTATGCCCGAGGCTGATCGCATTCTGCTGAACAGCGTAGCCCGTGTGGTCCTGGTGGGCGGTCGCGGCTCCCTGGATACCCAACTGGACCGGGAAGTGCCCGAGCCGGCCCTTCCTCCGTTGTCCCTGAAGGGAACCCTGATTGCTTCTCCGAGGCGAACTTCGTTCGCAAGCTCCCGCGCCCTGCCGTCGCCGAGAGCCGGCAACCTGAGCCCGTCCCTGAAGGGAATCCTGAGTGATCAGTCTTCTAGCCCCTCTGCACGCTCCAGTGCCCTGCAGGCAATTCCCGACCCTCTGCATGGCAAATCTGTGCAATCAGCCTTCTCACCAGATGGCCGCGAATATGTGATAACGCTGGAGGGCGGCATGTCAACGCCACTGCCCTGGAGCAACGTTATTAGCAACCGGCGCTTCGGCTGCCTCACGACAGAGAGCGGTCTCTCTTCAACGTGGTCGGAAAACAGTCGTGAGAACCGCATCACCCCCTGGTCGAACGACCCCGTCTCAGACCCGCCTTCCGAGGTGATCTACGTGCGCGATGAGGAAACCGGCCTGGTCACCTCTCCCACGCCGTCCTTAAAGCAGGTTTCCCTTCAGGGAGGAACCCTACTGCCCTCACAAGACGAGGGGCCGTACACTATAAGGCACGGGCAGGGCTACACCAGCTACAGTCACACGGCAAACGGCATCGAGCAGACGCTGCTGGTGTGGGTTCCGCCCGACGACCCTGTAAAGCTGTGCAAGCTGACGCTGCGGAACATCTCACCGTCCAGCAGGAAGCTCACTGCGACCTATTACGCCGAACTCGTCATGGGGGTGAGCCGTGAAGCTACGTCGCGCTATATAATCACCGAGGCGGACAGGCAGTCGGGCCCCCCCTTGTCAGTGATGGCGCACAATCCCTTCAATAATGAATTCGCCGCACGCGTGGCCTTCGCAACAGCAAGCGCGACCCTTTTCACGTTCACCACCGATAGGGCCGAGTTCCTGGGCCGCAACGGTTCGACGCGGGCTCCCATGTCGCTCAAGCGCCGTGACCTCTCCGGGCGTGTGGGAGCGGGACTTGACCCTTGCCTGGTGCTCAGGTGTGCGCTCGACTTGCAGCCGGGCGAGGAACGCTCTATCCTCTTCACGCTGGGTGAAGGAGATGATGCCGGCCATGCAGCTCTGTTGGCCGAGAAATATCGCCGGATGGATCGTGCCGAAGACGAGTACCGTGGCACCGTGGCGATGTGGGATGGGCTCCTTTCTGCGGTAGAGGTAGAGACGCCTGACGCGGGAATGAACATGCTCTTGAACCGCTGGCTCCTCTACCAGAGCCTCTCTTGCCGGATCTGGGGGCGCACCGCATTCTACCAGAGCGGCGGGGCTTACGGCTTTCGCGACCAGCTGCAGGATGTGATGGCGCTCATATACTCGGCGCCCGGCATCGCACGCGAGCAGATACTCCGCTCTGCTGCCCGTCAGTTCAAGGAAGGCGACGTCCAGCATTGGTGGCACCCGCCCACAGGTCGGGGGGTGCGTACTCGCTTTTCGGACGATCTGCTGTGGCTGCCCTTCGTAACTGCGCACTATATAGAAACCACGGGTGACGCGCAGATACTCGATGAAGATCTGCCCTTCCTGCAAGCACCCATCCTGAACCCCGGTCAGGAAGATATGTACAGCACTCCTAGCGTCGCGGAGGAGACCGGCACGCTCTACGAGCATTGCATGCGCGCCATAGCGCGGGGCACGACGGCAGGCGCGCACGGCCTCCCACTCATGGGATCGGGCGACTGGAACGACGGCATGAACAGGGTCGGCATCGAGGGGAAAGGCGAGAGCGTATGGGTTGCCTGGTTTCTCTACGCGACCCTCAAGGCTTTCGCGCCCATCTCTGAAAGGAGGGGCGACGCCGATCAGGCCGCCGGCTTCAAAGCTCAGATGGGTCGGCTCAAAACCGCGCTGGAAGGTCAGGCGTGGGACGGGCAATGGTACCTGCGGGCCTTCTACGATAACGGCGAGCCGCTCGGGTCGGCGCAGAGCCCGGAATGCCGGATCGATTCTATAGCTCAGAGTTGGGGCGTCATATCGGGCGCTGCCGACAAGGAGCGTGCCGAGATCGCGATGCGGTCTGTCGAGGAGCAGCTTGTGCGAGAGCAAGAGAAGATACTCTTGCTATTCACTCCTCCCTTCGACAAGACGCCACACGATCCTGGCTACATAAAAGGCTATCTGCCCGGCGTGCGGGAAAACGGCGGGCAATATACCCATGCTGCGATCTGGACAGCTATCGCCCATGCGCTTATGGGCGACGGAGATGGAGCCTACCGGCTCTTTAACATGCTGAATCCGATCAGCCATACGGAGACGCATGACGAAAAGGCGCGCTATATGGTCGAGCCCTATGTGATTGCCGCTGATATCTACTCGCACCCGCAGCATACAGGCCGAGGGGGTTGGACCTGGTACACAGGCTCGGCGAGCTGGTACTACCGCCTGGGCGTTGAATATATACTTGGCCTGAAGCTGCACGGCGATTACTTTACGGTCGAGCCTTGCATCCCCGCAGGCTGGCCTGGTTACACAATGACCTACAGGCGTGGAGAAACCAGCTACCACATAAGTGTAGAGAACAGACATGGGCCGGTCGAGCTTCGCAGTGATGTGCAAACGGTAGAACTAGATGGCTCACTGCTCGCGGACCGTCGAGTGCCCATCACGAATGATGGTAAGAGGCACGGGGTACGCGTAGTCATGAGCCATCAGGGAATGCCACCATCTCCCGCCCCCGGTTGATTGCAAGTGCAGCTTCATGGATCTTTTAGCTTTTCAATGCGCACTCTCCATCTATTCTCAAAGCTCCCATGCCTGACGTTGCACCTGTCCAGAGCGGCACGCTAATCCGTGGCCCTCTACTTTTCACTCCTCTTTGCTCTCAGGAGGAGTTCGATTTCACAAGGTCGCATTCTGTCACCAGATATACACCTGAATATACCCTGAGCACAACCGTGGGCGTGTAGATTATAGGTAGCTCAACCGAATAGCGAATGCAGCAAAGTCTGCTCCCTCTACTCAGTCAGCGGCCACGCAGAGAAAAGAACAACCTGTCAGGGAATAATCTCTTGTAGTGGCAAAACGGCATTTATCGAACTTAACACAGTAATGGGTAGAAACCGGCAGGAACCGGAAGAGGAGAAGAAGATCATGAACAAGGATCTACGATGGAGAATAATCAGCCTACAGGCAGTGCTGATCGTCCTATTCGCATTTGGAGGGGGGCTGGCACTATATGCGGGCAACTTCACACACGAGCAGATAACCAACCAGTTGGCACCACAACAGATTAGCTTCCCCACAGACACAAAGTCGGGGCTACCCGCTGATCTACAGCAGTACGCAGGACAGCAGGTGCTAAATGGCGAGCAGGCGCACGCATATGCTGACGGCTTCATAGCAGTGCACCTGAACACGATCGGACAGGGAAAGCCATACTCATACTGGTCAGGGCTTGCCAACAAAGAGAAAGACGCAACAGCGAAGGCCAAGCTAGACGGGACAGCAAACACGCTATTCAAGGGAGAGACGCTGCGGTCGATGTTGAACCAGGCATGGGCCTTCTCAACAATAGGGGACATCGCGAACTACGCAGCGATGGGACTAGCACTAGCAGCGCTGCTGGTCAGTGGGACACTGGTATTCGAGCTGTTCGTAGCACCGAGCAGAGCGAGGCAAGGTGTGAGAGCAGCGACAGTGGCAGCAGGCGCTTAGTAAATTAGAAAGGGATCGCGCAACAACCACAGGTAGAAGGAGGAGAGGCCAGGATAGAGTATCCAGGCCTCTCCTGGTACATAAACATAGCCCAAGAGCTGAAAGGAGACAAGCGATGAAAGTAATTACGCGTAGTATCGTGGCTGCTGCATTTTTGGTAGCCGCCATTTTCCTGGAGAAGAGTTTGAAGTCGGTGGAAAAGCCTGATGGGAGCGCCACCATTTCAGCGCAGCGGTAATCTTAAACGGCGGCAGGTGTCCAGACCGCAGCGCATGGACACTCCTGAAGCCTTCTACTTGCTCGGAGCAGCCGAGGAACAGCTATCAACTGCACTGACACCAAATGTTCACCGGCGTAGACCCCTGTTGCAACGTTGATGTGTCAAGATGTAAGCAGATATAGGAGGCAAGATCAGGCTATGAACAGTTCATCCGTAACACAAGAGCAGATAAAGATTGAGTCGGTCGTGGAACTCGCTCGCCAGGTTCTCGGGACACATGCCCAGGACGGCAGCCTGGTCGCACGTGAGAATCTCGGCCCAGGGGTAGTGCGAGGGTTTGGCGAAGACGGTTCCATTCGCGTTTACTGGCCATGCGCCGAACTCCACACCTGGGTTACCCCTGAAGAGATCGACCAGGAAAGCCCCAGAGCGCGGTTGATCGTGAGATACAGGTGTGATAAGGACGGACATCTTACATTTGAAGAGTGCAAGGTAGTCGCCAATATGGGCCTCACCCACAACTGGAGGGTTGAAATCCTCCAGGGAGGCGTGGTCAGGACGGTGAGGTCCGACGGCCTGGCGTGGGCGTTCGACAGACACCCGGTGTTTGAGCGCACCCACCCGCTCCATGCGATCCTTGATGAGCCGTTGGCGGAAGAGGACCATGACGAAGCCCTCAGCGTGGCCGGCTTGAACTATCTGAGATGCGTCGTGCCGTTGGTGCGCTCAGGAGTCGCCGTGATGCCGGTTAGCGCGCAACAAGCTGGGGATGAGCGCCGGCAGGTAACATCACCGCAACATAGCAATATATCTGCGGCAGCGTATCAGGAGGTAACAACATGAACAAAATAGTAGCAACGGTCGAGGATTTGTCGGACACTGATTACCCAATGGATGCCTCAGCCGCCGAGCAGCTCAGCTTCCTACTCAACTACGCAATCCTCGCTCCTTCTATCTACAACTCGCAACCGTGGCAGTTTGATCTGTCGGAGAGCTATGTCGATCTGTACACGGACAAGACCCGCCCTATGCCCGTAAGAGACCCCCATGCCAGGCAGATGATTATGAGTTGCGGAGCGGCTCTCTTCTACCTCAGGATAGCGGCCCGCCACTTCGGCCATGACGTTCGCGTGGAACTTTTTCCGGACCAGGGCAAGACCGACCTGCTGGCGAGGCTTAGGCTGCTCGGACCTAAAGTGCCTACTGAGGAAGAGGAGCAGCTTTTCGAGGCGATACGCACGCGCCGCACCAACCGCAACAAGTACGAAGCGCGCGCCCTACCAACGCTCGTGGTAGAGTGGCTAGGAGCCGCTGCCCTGGCGGAGGGTTCTCTGTTATCCGTCGTTGATGGCGAAGAGGTCAAACGCAATATAGCGGCGCTCGTAGCCGAAGCCGACCACATCCAGTGGTCAGACAAGCGGTTCCGCAACGAACTGGCCGGGTGGCTACGCTCGAGCATGGGCGTAAGCTACGACGGCGTCCAGGCTGAAGCCTTTGGCCTCGGAGACTTTATGCCCTATACAGTTTCCCATGTAGTGCGAAGGCTCGACCTCGGCAGCGACCGTGCGGCAGGCGACGCAGAGCTAATACAGAACTCGAGCGCACTGGCCATACTGGCAACCGAGGGAGACGCCCCGCTCGACTGGCTCTCGGCAGGTCAGGCGCTCGCCCGAGTTCTGCTCCGTGCCGCCGGGGCAGGGATCTCGGCGTCGTTCCTGAACCAGCCTATAGAGGTGGACCCACTGCGCGCCAGGCTACGCGAGCTTTGCGGCTGTGCGGCTTATCCGCAGGTGGCTATGCGAGTAGGCTACGCGCCGGAAACGCCGGAAACGCCCGCTACCCTAAGGCGCAGTTCGGCCTCAGTGCAGGTGCAGCTATAGCCAGGCAGCTGTGCTCTGACAGGCTATACAGAGTGTGGCACAGGACCCACTCAGGGGATAGGGGAAGGCTATGTCAACAGTTAACAAGACAGATCATACAGCCGAAACAGCTCCAATAATAACCATCATCGGCGTCGGTGACAACTACCGCCAGGACGACGCGGTCGGCCTGGCAGTTGCACAGGAACTCGGGGAGTATGCCCTCCATTCAGTGAGGGCCGTGGAATGTAACTGGGAAAGCCTATCGCTCATAGACGCCTGGGAAGGTGCGGATGTAGCAATCGTGGTTGACGCAGTCTGCTCGGGAACGGAGCCTGGAACAGTACACCGCTTCGAGGCTCAGGACGAGCCGCTCCCATCGCAACTCTTTCGGTGCGCCACGCACGATTTCAGCCTCGCCGATGCTGTCGAGCGCGCAAGAGCATTGGGCAAGTTGCCGCCGCGCTTGATCGTGTACGGCATAGAAGGCAGCGCCTTTGGTCATGGCATGGGGCTGTCTGAGAAGGTAGCTGTGGCTGCCCACGATGTAATCCACGACCTCTTTGGGTGCGTGCGAAGCTGTCTCGAAGAGGGAGCAAGCCGGAAGTAGGTTCCTCTATGGAGGGATACAGGCTGGCTAGTAATTGTCGGACGATGCCTATTGCGACCGAAGTGTGAATCATGATGCCTTACGACGGGTCCACATAGCAGAGGCCGCTCTTCAGCATGCCACGACCCCAGCACTGGTTACTTCCAGCGTCCCGCAAGGAGCCACGGAGCGAGAGTTAAACGTTGTACGTGGGAATGGTGGTTGGCATGGTATGCTAAGGTAGCTGCGATGTCCGTCGAGATAGAGATTACATCTTGGCGATGAGGGTTTATAAGCTGGAGGCTATCCGGATGGTAGATATATCGATAAGGGACGGAGCCCTCTTGATGCAGGTGGAGGGATTAGATAAGTTGTGGATATTCAGGCCGGTTTGGAGATTCCGCTGGCTCACATTAGCGAGGTCACAGCGCATCCTGACCTGGGGAGCGGCTGGGAGTGGAAGGGCTTCAGGTTCCCTGACACCTCCGTGCCTGGCGTTATCACAGCGGGAACCTTCTATCAAGATGGCAAGCGCGTCTTTTGGGATGTACATGACCGCAAGCAGGCAATCTCTATAGAGCTGCGTGACGAGCGTTATAATACGCTGATCGTGGAAGTAGCCGACCCGGAAGGGGCAGCAGGCATGATCAGAGACGCCATTCGGCCAGCATGTTAGATAGCATAGGCACGCGTTCTGCTCCCACGTCATCAGGGCGCAATAGATATGGCAAACCTTGCACTCCTGCGCGCATGGTATAAGCAGTGGTACGGCACCGATGTGCCTGCGACATCGCCTGGCGCTATGCTGGGAATAATGATGGGATGTGGCGGTGCAATGGATAGCACTCTGGCTGGTCTGAAGAGTGCCACCGACTTCGACAAGGCATTCATCGAGCAGATGATACCGCACCACCAGATGGCTCTCATGATGTCCCAAATGATTCTTATGGGCGGCCAGATGGCTGAGTTACGCACCCTCGTCCAGTTGATTATCACAGGCCAGAGTACTCAGATTACCCAGATGCGCAGCGGTATGGAGGTATGTCCAAATAGTAGCTTAGGCAGACGCAGTGTTGGGACTTATGCCCCAGGTAAGGAGGCGGAGCGCAGTGACCAGAGGGCGTGGTTTATTGCACTAGACTTCACGGCGCTCGCATCGCAGGATCCGCTCTGTTTGCTCATACCCTGGTCGCCAGCCAGGGTATCTCCCCCTCTTCAGGCTAGAGAAATCACCATAGGGTACCACTCGCGGAGAAGCGAAACTATGTAGGCGGGAGTATTGTCGTGGACTTAAGTCTGTGCCTAACTTGCTCTGCTCAGGGCGGGGCCCCGTGCCGGTCGCGCAACTACTCACCCTTTCGGAAACATGTATAGGATTGACGCCTACGATACTAACATAGTATATTTACCCAGCGTACACCCATTTACACATGTACTGTAACCTTATGAGGCTACGATTGTCACAGGTGGCAAGCACGTCTTGCCCACTTAGTCTAAACACCGGTGAGCGGACCTTATGCTGAAAAGGGATTGTGCGATCTAACACAAGGATGTGGCACTCACGTCCCACATTTGGTCTGCGCTACACAGGAGGAATAACTTACATGAGGAAATTCATTACGATCATGTTCTCTGTCGTCGCCCTTGTAGCCCTTTCGCTGGGCTCCGCAGCCGCTCAGGGCCAATCTATGACGATCAAGCTGAACGAATTGCACGGGTCTGGAGACTTCGGCACGGCCACTCTAACCGATCTAGGCTCGAACCAGGTTCGGGTCGTGATTCAGATGGGCGGGTCTATGCCTATGGAACACAACCACCCAGTTCACATTCACAAGGGCACGTGCGCGGCACTAGACCCCACGCCTGCCTTCCCGCTAAACGCAGTGACTAACGGAAAGTCCGACACAACTGTGCCGGTTTCGCTGGCAGCGCTGATGGCAGGGAGCTATGCGATTAACCTGCATGAGTCCCCTTCCGCTATCACAACTTACACCGCTTGTGGGGAGATCACAACCCTGAACGTAGTCGGCACGACCTCGACCGGGGCCTCCAACGGTAGCGTGGGTAACGCAGGCGGTGCCGGGGGCGCTATGGCAGGTATGGCCGGGGGCAGCACGAGTGGTGGAGCATCAGCTATGCCGCCCACGGGGAACGGCGGGGACCTGTTCCTGGGGAACTGGATGCTCATGACCGCTTTGATACTGGCCGGAGTAGGTCTACTCCTGGTTCGGGTGTGCCCTGCTCAGTTGTCATCAACTTCGGCTGACACAAGTGCTGACAGCCGGAGATGAGGTGCTGAACGACCGCACGTATGCGCCGGTGTTGCTGGCCGCTTGCGGCATCATCTTGATCGGCCTGCGTGCCCACTTCGCCATCATGCGGCCGCCTCGCTTGCTCGAGGCCACACGAGCCATCGGCGCTGCATCAGGTCAGATCACAGCACTGGCGCCAGGGCTGTCCTCATGGCTCAGGCACATATTCTGGGTTATGGGTGGCTACATGTCCGGCACCGGCGTGTTGACCATATATGTCGGCCTGGTGTCGGTGCCGGGCCGCGCCAGGGGTGCCGCCGGTGTAGCAACGCTAACTGGCCTCCTGTCGATCGGCTGGATGTCGGTGGTCAACTTTATCATCGACTCAGACTTTAAGTGGTTGTTGTTAGGCTTCGTCCTGTTGTGGGGGTCGCCGCCTGGCGCTGCTGGTAGGAGACGCGCTCAACCGCGCTGGGGCCTACACCCAAATGAACAGGAACAAGAAGTACGAGCAATACGCGAGGCGCGGCACGGAGGCAGCACAATGTTAGATATATCCCCGCCGGAGAATAAACACGAGAGCCATATGCAGGAGGGTAGGGCCACACTTCAGCAAGACGGGCCTACTCCAGAGGCCGCACGCAACCCGGACGCCATGCAGAGCTACGCCGAGGCCGCAGAGACCGGGGTGGATCACTCTGCGATGGCAGGCATGGACCACAGCAGCAACGCTGTGCCAGGCATGGATTACTCTAAAATGGCGGGCATGAAGCATGGTGGGATGAGCCACGATATGTCCGACCCGGCTATGGCCCAGGCGATGGAGGCGGATATGCGCACCCGCTTCTTCGTCGCGCTCCTCCTGACCATACCGGTCATCCTCTATTCTCCGCTGGGGCAGGGTCTGCTGCA
>JALYYZ010000030.1 GCA_030945985.1 Chloroflexota bacterium | reverse complement strand
TTGGGCTTGATAGAGTAGGTTATCAGATCGCCCACCTGCTGGGTGACTACGATGCGCTTGACGTTCAGCTCCTCCAGTATCTGCGCCTCCATACGGCGCAGCGACTCCTCGCCACCTCGCGAGGGTGGGCGCACTACTATCTCGCGTAGCGGCTGTCGCACCTTCAGGCCGGCCTTGTTGCGCGCCGAGCGGCCCAGGCTCACCACCCTCTGAGCAAGCGCAGTGTCGGCCAGAAGCTGCCGGTTGACCAGCGCCTCGTCTACTTCGGGATAGGGGTTGTGATGCACGCTCTCGGGCTGCGCTCCGTCCTGCGTGCGCACCAGGTTCTGGTACATCTCCTCGGCCATGAAAGGCATGATGGGCGCTATCAATTTTGTCAACGTCACCAGCACCTCATAAAGAGTGGCGTAAGCGGCGGCCTTGTCGCTGTCCGACTCGCTCTTCCAGAAGCGGCGGCGCGAGCGGCGAACGTACCAGTTTGAGAGATCGTCCACAAAGAGGTCGACCGCCCGTGTGACCGTTCCCGCGTCGTAGCTGTCCAGCCGCTCGCGGGCAACGCCGGTAAGGTCGTTGAGGCGAGCGAGTATCCACCTGTCGAGCTCCGCGCGCTCGGCGACGGGCACCGTGTCGCCGGGCTGGAAGCCGTCGAGGTTGGCGTATATCACGAAGAAGCTGTAGGTGTTCCAGAGGGTGAGTAGGCTGCGCTTGATGTCATCGGCTATAGCGTAGCCGAAGTTCATATTCTGGGTGATGTTAGCGCCCGCGTACATCCAGCGCATCACATCCGCGCCCATCTTCTCAACGGCATCGTCGAACCAGATAGCGTTGCCCCACGATTTATGCATGGCGCGACCCTTCTCGTCGTGTACCTTCTCGTAGGTAAGCACCTTCTTATACGGCGAGGTATCTTCCAGGGTCACGGACATGAAGAGCATCGAGTAAAACCAGAGCCTGATCTGCTCACGCATTTCGGAGACGAGGTCGGCTGGGAACCAATGCTGCCATTTCTTGTGGTCCTCAAGGTAACCCATCGTCGAGAAGGCTACTATGCCCGCGTCGAGCCAGGCGTCGCCCACCTCGGGGACGCGCTTAACCTGCTCGTTGCATTTGGGGCACTTTATCAGCACCTCGTCCACCCACGGGCGGTGCAACTCGGGCAACGTATCGACAACCTCGGGGTTCACGGCCAGGCGGCGCAATTCTTCTCGCGAGCCAACTACCGTCACTTCACCGCAGTCGCAGACGTAGAAGGGCAGCACGAGGCCCCAGAATCTCTTGCGAGAGATGTTCCAATCGCTCATGTTGGTGAGCCAGTTCTCCATCCGCTTGCCTGCGTAGTCGGGCACCCACTCTACTTTGCTTGCCGCCTCCATCATGCGAGGACGTATCTCGTCGACGCCGATGTACCACTCGGTAGCCAGCCTGAATATAAGCTCGGTATGGCAGCGCCAGCAGGTGGGATAGCGGTGGGTATACTCCTCTACTTTGTACATTACGCCTTTCTCTTCGAGAGAGGAGAATATTTTGGAAGCTATATCGGAGACGTGCAGGCCCGTGAGCCAGCCGAACCTGGGCAGGTAGTTGCCCGCCTCGTCAAGAGGCATCAGAACGGGGAGATTATTCACCTTGCTCAACTCGAAGTCCTCGGCACCGCAGCCGGGGGCTATATGGACGATGCCTGTGCCTTCCTCCTCGCCCACTGCGTCCCATTCTATTACCCTGTGCTCCACACCCTGAACGGCGGGCAGCTCGTCGAAGGGCCCCTTGTAGGTGAGGCCCACCAGGTCGGAGCCCTTGACGTTGCCCAGGTCCTCGTAAGCACCTTTCAGGCTGGACATCGTGCCCCTTGAAAGGTAGAAGACCTCGTCGCCCTGCCGCACGCGTGCGTAGTTCAGGTCGGGATGGACGGCGGCAGCTACGTTAGCGGAGAGGGTCCAGGGCGTGGTGGTCCAGACAAGCAGGCTCTCGCCCTCGTGACCGGGCGTGGTGAGGGGGAACTTCACGTAGACCGAGCGGTGGGTGACCTCCTCGTAGTTATCGATCAGCTCGTGCTGGGAGAGGGAAGTGCCGCAACGCCAGCACCAGGGCATCGAGCGAGTGCCACGATAGAGCCAGCCGTTCTCATGGCACTTGTGCAAAAAGTGCCAGATATACTCGATGTTGGTGTCGGACATCGTATAGTAGGAGTTATCCCAGTCCATCCACTGGCCCAGGCGCTCCGACTGGCGGGTGATCTCGCCGGCATACTTCATCACGCGCTCGCGACAGGCACGGGCAAAACGGTCCAGGCCGTACTCCTCGATCTCACGCTTGTGGTTGAAGCCGAGGTCCTTCTCGACCTCGACCTCCACCCACAGCCCCTGGCAATCGAAACCGTTCTGGTAGCGCTGGTCGTGTCCAAGCATGGCGTGGTGGCGCTGGTATATGTCTTTGAGAGTGCGACCCCAGCCATGATGAACGCCCATAGGGTTGTTGGCCGTGATGGGTCCATCTATAAAGGACCACGGCTCGCCACCCCGGTTGCGCTCCTGGAGCTTTTTGAAAGCATCGGTATCACGCCAGAAGGCGAGTATGCGATTCTCCATCTCGGAGAAATCGAGCCTATTATCTACAGGTTTAAACATGGTACATCTCCCTCATCAATGCCCCAACAGGCTCACGCTCTCTTCGCGCGGGTGCCACATTATTTGCCATTCGGCGAATTGCTCCAACAGCGACATGGCTTGATCGTGCAGCTTCCTGAGGTTCGCGTCCTTCACCTTATAGGTGCCTATGACTTGGTTCACCAGGAGGTCGCTGTCGCTTTTTATGTCTAGTTGCACCTGGTCAGGCGTGCGGCCGGTTGCCTGCAGGCGCTCGATAATATAGCGGAGAGAGCTAATCAGGCTTTCGTACTCGGCCTGGTTGTTTGTATAGTTGTCGCCAAATTCAACACGCTTGATGACAGGCCGGCGACCGGGAGACTGCACCAGGTAGGAGCCGAAGCCCTCCCCAGGGTTGCCCCTGCTGCCGCCATCGAAGACCACATGCAGCTCCATCAAATCGGGCAAATCAGGCCGCTCGTCCTCGGCATCGCCCTCGTCTGCATCTACGTCAGGCGACGCGTTGGCCTCTTCCGGCTCTATAGGCGGCTCGGGCTTTCGCTCACGCGTGGGCGGAGCTACCTGCGAGCCACGCTTCATCAGGGCGGAGATATCGACCACGGGCGCGCCATCCTCGCCCACTTCACCCGGTAACGTGCCGCCACTCGTGGGCTTGGCGGGTGTAGGAGTAGCTGCCCCGCCCGTTGGAGATGGCTGAGGACGAACAAGGGGCGGGGTCGAGGAAGTTGCCTGCTGCCGGTCCTGGCCCGGCGCATTTTCTCTTAGCCTGGACACTTCTTGTCGCGACTCTTGCGACGCGCTGCGTTCCGCATCAGGGGCGCTCCGGGTGTACGCGGAGGGCTGGACGGATGCCTGTGTAGAAGGTTGAGCGGGTGCCTGTGTGGAAGGCTGCGGAGATGCCTGCGTACCGGCTCGTGGGCTGGACGGGCTCGCCCCAGGTTGGTTTACAGAAGCAGAAGGCACGGCGGTATCCAGTCCCAGCGCACGCTCAGACCTTACCAGCAGCGGCGTGGAGACAAGCACACGCAGGGGGCTATTACCGGTATTGCGCAGCATGTGCGGCTCACGCGGACCTACGTAAACGACGCTATCGACCTCCACGTGCGTGACGGGGCCACGTCCCTCGCCGGCAGAGACTTCACCCGAGCCCACGATGAAGAAGAGGAGATGCTCTTCGCTGTGCCTCTGCAGGGCGGAAGCGCCCCCAGGAGCGATCTCCCACAGATCGACGGCCATCAGAGCGCCGGCCATGCTCGCGCCGGGGTAAAGCTGCGTAACGGCCATGCCGCCCAACTCATTCTTTGCTAACGATGATAAATCTTTGATCTCCATTAAGCCACTCTCCCCTGATAATAAGCCAGCTAAAACGGCAAACAAAAACCCATCCTCCTGAGAAGGACGGGCAAAGCCGCGGTACCACCTTCGTTGGCGCAAAATACGCCCACTCATGGGCTAATCAGCCCAGCCCCTGTAACGTAGGGCAACCAC
>JALYYZ010000018.1 GCA_030945985.1 Chloroflexota bacterium | reverse complement strand
CAGACGAGCTAGAATCCCTTGTGCTTCAGTTCCACGTCCCAGGGAAACAAGCGCGCGTGCGGCACCCAACATCGCATCCGGATTGTTAGGCTGAGTTGTAAGGGCTTGCTGAAATTCGGCCAGGGCGCTTGAGGTTTGGCCCTGCTCCTGTAAAAGCTTGCCCAGTAGCAGGTGAGCTTCCCACTGAGCGGGGTCTGCGCCCGACGCTTGCAGTTCAGGTGCAGCGGACGCCTTGTCACCCAGGAGCGTGAAGAACTTGCCCCTCCACAGGTGGTCGGTGCTGTTCTGTGGATCGATACGCAGGGCGCGCTCCAGAGTAGCGCCTGCTGCAGCCTTGTCACCTGTGGTGCTGTACAGCTTATAGAGGTCGTTGTAGGCGCTGTAGAGGCGGGGTACATGAGTTATCAGGCTGTTGAGCGTGGCTGCGGCGTCGGCGGTCTTACCTTGCGTCTGCTGAAGGTGAGCCAGCGCGAGGTAACTCTCCGGTGCCGTTGGAGCTAGCTCCTGGGCCTGAGACAGGGCAGTGGCGGCGCTCTGAAAGTCGCCCATCGATGTGTAGGCATTTCCGATCTGTAGCGGTATGTCGGCGCGCCGCGAGTCAAGGATGGCGGCTTCGGACATCTTGGCGATTGCACGCTCCCAGGCTGTAGGCTCGTTGCGGATGTGACGCCAGATACCGCCAAGAAAGCTTTCCGGTGGCTGCTTACGCGCTACGTCCGCCCAGGCCATCCCCTGGTAGAGAAGCACACCTGCAAGCGCTCCGTTGAGGCTGAGTATACCGCCGGTTGCCCTCTCGCCGGCAGATACGTCTCCCGTGACCTGTGCGCGGCCTTCTTCGGCGCGCAGTGGAGCTATCCACCCTCTATAGAGGCTTTCGGCCTGCGCCAACGATCTCTGGGCTTCCTCCGGCTGCGCCAGCATGAGCCCTATCAGTCCCGAGAGCGTATAGGCGGGTGCGCAGTCGGGCACAGCGTGTAAGAGCACTTGCAAATCCTGGCGGGCCGCGTCAGGTTGTGAGCTGCTATACAATAGCTGCGCTCTTTGCAGCCGCGCAAGCCACCCGGATGGATCGAGATTTATGCTTTCGCCCAGATCGGTCAGTGCCCGCTGCTCTTCTCCGGTACGACCATATGCTATACCACGTTGGAGATAGGCACGCGCATAGATCTGGTCTGGAGCATGTTCGCTGCCCAGCACACGTTCAGCCTCAGAGATCGCTCCACTATTGTCGCCCGTTTCGAGCATGCCCGCAGCTCGGTCGGACGCAACTTCAGGAAGAGGCACAGAGTTCGCGTCGAGTGGCGCCAGCAGCCCTTCGGCCTCTTTGGGATTACCATTCAGTATGTGAGCAACCGCCTCCACCAGCCTCGGTAAAGTGGCGGGAGCGCCGTTATTAACCTGCTCCAACGTGGCTGCCGCTCCATACGCTGCTCTGGCGGCCTCCGCATAGTCTCCGTGCTTCAAGTGAGCCAGGGAGAGTGTGAGAGGCACAAGTGGATCGAGCCCTGTGCCGGCCGGTATACGGACGCGGTTAAGGTTGGGCAGCGCCAACATTGCCCATCGAGGCTGGGTGAACTGCTGCCAGCGCGGTACGCCTGGGGCGAAGCGTGGGTCCAGCGTCAGCGTGGCCGTCGTTGTGCCATCCGCGCCCTGTTCGCCCCACAACAAGAAGTCGGCACCCAGACGCGCGCGTTCTTTCTCCGCTGCCTCGGCAGTGGTCGGCGTCGATTTTGAGATACGCACTATCATGCTGTTTATGTTGCTACCTGCTGCGGACTTCAGTACGAAGTCTGCGAAGTTGCTTGCCTGTGGGCTATTAGCCGGTGCGCCGGCGAACGGGCATATCCCAAGTACCTCGCTGCCTGGAGGGGCCGAAGCGGGCTCCGCCCTGACGGCGAATACAGCCACACAGGCGCTCGCGAGGGCAAGTACGATTATGCCTACGGGCAATGCCCAGCGCGGGTAGGGCATAGAGCCTTTTAGACCATGATACGCTTTCCGAGCGCCATGCCGCAGCGATGGAAGTGAACCTTGAAAGAGGTGGCCTCGTGCCGAGGATGACGCCTGCTGAACGGGGGCGTGAGCAGACCTCTGGCGTGGCGACCTGAGATGGGCGGTCGCCTTGAGCAAATTGGTCGTTGTGTTCGCCAGTCCACATGGCTGCGTGCCGTCTCTCAAGGTTGCAAAAGCAACCACGCAGAGGCCGGCGACGAGCAACAGCACTCCTAATATGAGGAGCCACGCCGGATCCACGGCTAATCCTCCGAGCGGGGTGAAGAGTTGGCTTTACGCCGCTGCGCCCACTCTTCCATACGTGCTTTCAGTTTGGCTTCGTATCCGCGCTCCACGGGACGATAATACTCGCGCCCCTTGAGAGATTCGGGCAGGTGTGACTGCTCGACAAGAGCGCCGTCGTAGTCGTGAGCATATTTGTAGCCCTGCCCATAGCCCAGCTTTTTCATCAAGCCGGTGGGCGCGTTTCGCAGATGCATTGGTACGGATTCGTTGCGGGTACGCGCCACGTCTTCCTGCACGAGCTTATATGCAGTATAGAGCGCATTACTTTTTGGAGCCAGGGCCAGGTAGACGGCAGCTTGCGCGATGGCCAGGCTGCATTCCGGCATACCGACAAAGTGTGCCGCCTGCTGAGCTGCCATTGCCAGCCCGAGAGCATTGGGATCGGCAAGTCCAATATCTTCGCTCGACATCCGTACCAGGCGGCGTGCCACAAAGAGCGGGTCCTCCCCGGCTTCCAGCATACGTCCGAGCCAATAAAGAGTGCCATCAGGATCGGAGTCGCGCACCGATTTATGCAGAGCGGAGATGGCGTCATAGTGCCCTTCGCCTGCGCGATCGTATTGCATGTAGCGCTGTTGAGCAGCGTCCTCAACGGCCGGCAGGTCCATGGCGCGCCGCCCATCTGCACCTGGTTGCGCGGAGAGCGCCGCCAGTTCGAGCGTGTTGAGCATCGACCGCGCATCGCCATCTGAGATGGCTAGCAAATGAGCGCGTGCATCAGCAGCAAGTTCTACATGCAGGTGTGCCAACCCTCGGGTATCCGTCACAGCCCTGTCGATAAGCTTGTCCAGGCTTTCAGCAGTCAGGGGCTTGAGCATGACCACCCGCGAGCGGGAGAGGAGGGCAGAGTTGACCTCGAAAGATGGGTTCTCGGTGGTGGCCCCGATCAGTGTAACGATACCTTCTTCCACATGCGGTAGGATTGCATCCTGCTGGTTCTTGCTGAAGCGGTGGATCTCATCAATGAAGAGGATGGTATGGCTGTTGTTTTCCGCGCGGCGCTCAGACGCTTCCTTGACGATTTTTCGGAGGTCTGCCACGCCTGCCGACACGGCGCTTACAGGAGCAAAATATGCCTGGGTAATCCTGGCTATTACCCGCGCCAGCGTAGTTTTCCCACTGCCGGGAGGGCCCCATAAAACGAGTGAGGGTACGCGATCAGCCGCTATCGCTTTCGTGAGCATTTTGCCGGGACCGAGTATATGCTCTTGCCCAACTATCTCATCAAGAGTCTGCGGTCGCATGCGAGCGGCGAGGGGCACATCCTGGCGTCTGATCGTGCCTGTGGTCTCCCCTTCGGTCGTTCCTGTGGAGCGTCCTTCCATGACAAAAGTATATCATGAGAGAAGTATTAGGATAGAGGTTATACCCCGTGCCACAGGCTCCTCTCACGCACACCCGGACGCTTATTGCCAGCACGAACCGTCACGCCCGGTGCAACGCTTGGCGAGCTATCTGTTATAATCTCTGCTGACAACTGCTCATAGAGGAGGACGATTTGGCCGACTTACGCGTGGTAATCGCTGATGACGATCCCATAATTCGCATGGACCTACGGGAGATGCTTTCGGGGATGAATTATACGGTTGCAGGTGAGGCTGCTGACGGCAAGCACGCCGTTGAGCTTGCCCGCCAGTTGAACCCCGATCTCGTTATTATGGACATAAGGATGCCGGAGCTCGACGGCATCGAAGCAGCGCGAACACTGACCGCTGAAGAGGTGGCGCCGGTGCTTCTACTAACGGCCTATAGCGAGCCTGATCTTGTGCAGAGGGCAGCGCAGGCGGGGGTGATAGGCTACCTGGTCAAGCCATTTCGCGAGGCGCAACTTGGGCCCGCGATCGAGGTCACCCTGGCACGCTTCCGCGAGTTCGAACAAGTTCGCAGCGAGCTTGGTACAGTGCGCGAGGCTCTTGAAGCTCGTAAGGCAATCGAGAAGGCAAAAGGCTTTCTCATGGAACGCTTCGGCCTGTCTGAAGCTGAAGCGTTCAGACGCATCCAAAAACGAAGCATGGACAGCCGGAAGCCGATGCGCGAGGTGGCCGAGGCGGTTCTGTTGGCTAGTGAGGTCGAGCGGGAGGAGTGACGAGTGGGTGGTGGTTAGTGGTTAGGGAGTGAGTAGTGGAATTTGAGAAACGAGCCCCGACCTCTCGTCCTAACCACTAACCACCGCCCACCACCCACTGGTTCCTCACGGCTGCACAGGGGTGAATGCCCCGTCCTTGACCTGGAAGATGCGCAGGTGTGCTCGCTGGTCCTGAAGATCGCCCTTTTGGTCGAAGGCAATGCGACCTATGAAGCTAGTCATATCAAGGTGCTTCATGGCGTCTTTGATCTGAGCGGGATCCACAGAGTTAGCTCGTCGTATGGCTTCGAGAATAGCC
>JALYYZ010000010.1 GCA_030945985.1 Chloroflexota bacterium | reverse complement strand
ATTCTTGAAAGACTCTGGTCAGATCTGCCAAAGAATAACTCAGCCACAACAGAAGTGGAAAAAATTCGACAAAGGGCACTAGATCTTCAAGCTACATTTCCTCTACCCGGCTTTCTGCTGGTTAGCTCCTTCTTGCTAATAATCGCTGTATTCGGAGCCATGCTTGGTCAGCAAAATAGCGCGTCACCAATATCGCCTTCATATGTGTACGTGCCTGGGCTACTGTTTATAGTAATATTCTTCAGTGGTTCTGTGACGTTTCTATCCGGTGGTAAGCGTAAGATTGGCAGAATCATTGGTGAAGCGACCGAGCTACGGAACAGGAGGTAGTGGACCGTACAATTATGTGAATGTCGTTAGCAAGGGCGGCCAACCTATAGCTCTGGCTATGGACATGTAATAATCCTGACCTCCCGAGTTGTGGCTGTGAGCGCTATTCGGCAGCTATGTCACTATGTACCACGTTATTACAAGTCAAAGGCCGGAGCTATAGCACCTCACCAGCAAAGTATTGGTAGTTTGATAAATGTTCACATCTAGCGAGCATATATCAAACAAGCAATCATTACTTAGCTGGTGCCGTACTAGCCCCAAGCTCCCATGGCTACTCGGTTGTTCGGCGTTGCGGCGGAGACGTCGTCTGGCGCCGACTTGGTATGGGATGCACCAAGCAGGCCGGCATGATCCGCTGCTATATAGCCTGGCGTAAATGGGCACATGTCAAACCACCGACGGCTATACGAGGTCGTTGCCAATGCTGATACGAGCAACAGGGACGGTGACGAAAGTCGCCTTATGCGGCGATAGCAACACATGTGGACTCTTCTTCCACAAATGCAGAATGAGAACCCCGCCAGGAGTTCTCATTCCCTCATTGCCCTCCGGCCCCTCAGCGTCTGGGAAGGGACCGTCGGTGAAGACGTAGGCGTTTGTAGCCTGGGTGGGTGACCTGGGTGCTTATCTCACCTGGACTGTTATATTGACGCTGTTGTTGTTCGGCTGGGTGTCGCCATTCGTAGCGTTGGCTGAGGCCGTGTTGGTAAAGGTTCCTGGGGCGGGAGACGCGGTTACGCCGACGTTGATGAGCACCTGCGAGCCAACCGCCATCTCACCCAGGTTGCAACTTATGCTGTTGCCGCTAACCGTGCAGGGTGCAGAGTTGCTCGTGTTGGCCCCTATCAGGGTCAGGCCGTCGGGCAGGGCGTCTGCGAAGGTGACAGAGTGAGCCACGTAAGAGCCACTGTTCCTCACCTGATAGTTGTAATGGAAGTTGTTACCTGCGGCAGGCGAGCCCGTGCTTACCGATCCCGAGATCTGAACGTCCGTCAGGGCCGGGGCTATCGGCACGCCCAGTGTCGTTGTCGACCTGCTCCACACGCCGTTCACGTATCCGGTGCCACTGCCGAAGATGCTTAGGGTCCCCTCGGACGATGGCTTGATGGAGAGCGACAGGGTGAAGCTATCGCCGGGATTCAAGGTGCCTATATTGCAGCCGACGCCGGTTGTGGTGCCTGCGTTGCGCTCGCGGGCGCAGAGGGTCGTATTGGAAAGTGGGCCGGAAATCTGGCCTACGAAAGACATACCGAGTATTGCGGAGGTGATAGGAGCAGCAGTGTTGTTGCTAATCGTCACGGAGGCTGCCAGGGGCTGGTTGTAGACGCCAGAGTCATCCGCGCTGACGGTGACGGTGGGAGGCCCTGCGAACGTGTTTGAGGCGGCGTGCGCGAAGGTCGCCGGAAGGGTGGCGAGGAGCATAGCAGTGAGCGTAGCGGTCCTGAGCGCCAGAGATACGCGCGGTTTTGCTGTGTCGAAAAAGGAACTGAACATTGGGTCACACTCTCTTTTGTATAAGGTTGAACTCTCGTTATATCGCTTGGGCCGGTGAAGCATATCTGCTGTGATCTGGCCTGGTCTTATCTTAGAGTGTCCGCCCTGAAAAAGAGGTGAAGGATTCGCCCGCAGCCTTAAGAACGCCTTAAGACCAGAAGTGATGGACATGCTGTAGCAATCCGTTGATTTCACCCGATGACTGGTCTTGAAGTAGGCTGAGTCGTTATCATAGGGAAACATATAGGCGTGCTCTTGCACATGCCTGGGCATCCCGCTTGACCGTACCTGGCGGCACAGCTACCTCTTTGCTTATGAGGTGCCAAAAAGGTCCTTTTGGAACTGGTGTGATACTGATTTTATACAGTTCTCCGCTCATGCCGTCGGACAGGACGGGTTGGTCCCTGGCTCTAGCAGACGCAGTTCGCGTTCTTACACCTATTATTCGGGTAGCACGTCAACGCTGCGGCCAGTGAGCAATTTGAACACTAATAGCACCGTGAACGATGTGATGACCAGTATTGAGGAAAGGACTATTGCAGCGTTGATGTCGCTCTCGAGCGCCGTGTAAATTGCAAGCGGCATCGTTTGGGTGCGGCCCTGAAAATTGCCCGCGAACAGGATCGTTGCTCCAAACTCGCCCACCGCCCTTGCCCAGCTCATTATCGCGCCACCGGCGATGCCTGGCATTGCGAGGGGCACGACAACATGGCCGAACACCTGCAGTCCGTTGGCACCATCCGTACGCGCTGCCTCCATCGTCTCACGTGGAACCCCCTGGAAACCTGCCCTCGCGGACTTGATGTAGAAAGGTGCGGCTACGAACGTCTGCGCCAATACAACTGCGGCCAACGTAAACGCGACGTCCAGGTTCCATGTGTGGAGCAATCCACCAAGTGGCGTACGCCGTCCGAAAGCGAAAAGGAGCGCCACGCCCGCCACTGCTGGAGGCAACACGAGCGGCAGCTCGATCAGCGTCTCCAGCACACCTTTACCCCGGAACGTCACGCGTCCCAGCAAGTATGCAACCGGCGTGCCGAACAGGATTATGAGCGCCAGAGTGCATAAGCTGCTGATGCCACTCAGCCGTAAAGCGTCGGTCACCACCGGGTCGGCTAGATAGAGGAGCAGACTGTCCAGTGGCACACGCAGCAGCAACGCGATAAGAGGCAAGCTGAGAAACGCAACGCAAACCCCGGCAATCAGGGCAAGCAGCAGGCGGCCCAACAGTGTCACAAGAACAGGTGGTGAAGATATGGGTATGGAGCCCTGGGGTGAAAAACGCCCTGGCTCCGTATTTCCTGATTGTTGTTCTTTATTCTGCTTTTCTTGTCGGGTTGATGGCTCGTCTATTTCCATGCTCAAGGATTAGCTGCTCGGCTGAACCCGTATTTTTGCAGCACTGCCTGGCCGGCCTCAGACAGCACATAGCTGATCCATGTCTGCGCAGCCTGGGCGTGTGTCGCTCCTTTGATCGGGGCGATGTAGTAAATTGCTACTACGTTGTACTTGTCAGCAATCTCAAGCGTCTTGACGGGAGGCACGCTGCCCGCAGCCCCGGCGTTCGCGGCCAGAGCGTCCGTTACATAGACGATACCGGCGTCTACCTCTCCCAACTGCACGCGGGTGAGCACCTGCCGCACATTGTCTTCGCGACTCACCACGTTATCGAGTACCTTTTGTTTGAAGCCGGCTCCATAAACCGGGTCCGCTGATAGTTTGTCGAGCACCTGCAAACTATAATTGCCTACAGGCACGCTGGGATCGGCAAGCGAAAGCTTCAGGCCGGGTCGTGCCAGGTCCGCGAGGCTACGAACGTTACCGGGGTTGTCATTGGGTAACACAACGACCAGTACGTTGCGCGCCAGTTCACGTGGGGACCCCTCTATCACACCTGCCTGCACAGCCTTATCCATATTGGTCTTGTCGGCCGAAGCAAACAGGTCGGCGGGGGCGCCTTGCTGGAGCTGCGCCACTAGCGACTGCGAACCCTGGAAGTTGAATAGCAGATCGGTGACGTTTGGTTGACCAACTTTGAAGTTCTTACCCGCCTCGGTGAACGACTCTTTTAGAGACGATGCGGCGAAGACGCTGAGGCCGGTAGGGCCGAGTGTGGGTAGTGGAGTAGGCGTGCTTTGTAGGGGCTTCGTAGGCGTAGGGATAGGTTTCCCACTATTGTTGTATCGCCAGTCGTAATAGTGCTGGCCTATATTGCTCACCTGTACCTGGAAGCCTTCCGGAGCTGTGGGTACGTAAGTCAGCACCCGCCGCTGGTACGCCTGTATAAACACTTTGACGCCGGTCTGACCTCCGATCTTCACTACTGCCAGGTACGTCTCTGAGATAGGGTAACCGGTGGCATAGAACCAGGGCTCGTTGAGGCGCGCTGTGACGAGTTTGCCGCCTTGCCAGACGGGACCGCTCGTATTGAGATAGTCCCAGAACACCTGTGGTATGTTGTGGCCGGTGAGAGGTTCATAATAAGCAAGCTGCTGCTTGGTGGATTGCGTAGATGTGAGCACCGTCATATT
>JALYYZ010000427.1 GCA_030945985.1 Chloroflexota bacterium | reverse complement strand
GGTGGGGCCCTGCGCTCGGCGCGGGGGCCGTCGTTCCAGCCATGCTGGCGACGGGCACTATTGCCCTGCTCTTCCGACCCCTGCACGAGCGGCTGCAGCGCGCCGCTGACCAGTTGCTCCACGGGGCAATAGAGGATCCCTATGCGATCCTCTCACACTTGGGCCATCGCCTCGAAACAGTCATCGATCCAGCCGCCGTACTGCCCACCATCGTCGAGACGGTCGCGGATGCCCTCAAGCTGCCGTACGTCGAGTTGGCTCTGTGGCACGGTGCTCAGTTGCGAGTAGCCGCCGCGTGCGGTGTTCTGCCGAGCCCAGCGGGCGATCTACTGGCCTTCCCTCTAATTTACGGGAACGACACGATAGGCGAGCTGCGCATCGGGCCCCGCCCGCTCCGGGACGATCTCACACCAGGCGACCTGGCCTTGCTTGCCAACCTGGCACGGCAGGCCGGTGCGGCCGCACATGCCGCCCAGCTCACAGGTGAGCTTGAACGATCGCTACAGCGCATCGTCAATGCTAGGGAGGAAGCTCGCCGGCGATTGGGCAGCGACCTGCACGACGGATTGGGACACCGCCTGGCCGGCCTGTTACGCAAGGCGGAGGCTGCGTCTAACCTACTCGATGACAACCCGGAGGTGCAAAAGCTGATGGGCGAGCTGCAGGGGCAAGCCAGGACGGCGATCGATGACGTGCGCGCGCTGGCCCACACGCTCCACCCACCCGAGCTCGAGCTCCTCGGTCTCGCCGGCGCTCTGAGGGAGCGCACCCGCGACTACCATCAGGGAGCGGGAGGGGAGCGTCTGCAAATCGCCATCGACGCGCCGGAGTCCCTGCCTGCACTGCCTGCCGCTGTAGAAGCTGCTGCATATTACATCGCCCAGGAAGCTCTCACAAATGTCACACGCCATGCCGGGGCCCGCCGGTGTCAACTGCGCCTGCGTATTACCGGCCTTGGAGAGGGTGCAAAGGTCCCTGGCACGGGCAACGAGCAGCCTGCGCTGGAGATCGAAGTGTCCGATGACGGCCACGGATTGGCGCCCTCAGGTGGCACAGCTGGAAGTTCGCCAGGGCTCGGGCTCACTTCTATGCGCGAGCGAGCGCTTGAGCTGGGCGGCACATGTGATATCGAGGCCTCACCGGCGGGAGGCACCCGCGTATTTGCCCGTCTGCCTTACCCACCGGAGTGAGAGCTCGACCGGCGCCGGACACAGAGCGGGGTGCTTTACGGAGGAAGCTATGGATAAACTGCGGATAATTATTGCCGACGACCAGGCGATCAGCCGGAGTGGGCTCCGCACCTTGCTGCAGTCGTTTCCAGACATAGAGATTGTGGGTGAAGCTGCCAACGGAGGGGAGGCTATCGAGATGGCGGAAGCGCTGCACCCAGATGTTATTATCATGGACCTGCGCATGCCCGTGATAAACGGTATTGAGGCTACGCGCCGCATTCATCGCGCGCAGCCCCATGTTGGCATCCTGGTGGTGACCATTTTTGACGACGACACGTCCGTCTTCCCGGCTATTCGCGCGGGCGCGCGGGGCTACTTACTCAAGGACGCCGGCCAGAGGGAGCTACTCCGGGCGATACAGATCGTCGCTGAGGGTGGGGTCATCTTCAGCCCGGGGATCGCCCACCGCGTCCTGGAATATCTGTCAAACCCGCCTGCGAACCTGCCCAACCAGGCGTTCGATGAGCTTACCGCACGTGAGCGTCAGATCCTTGACTTGATCGCCAGGGGCCGCTCAAATACAGACATCGCCCAACAACTTGTGTTGAGTCCCAAGACGGTCAGCAATAACGTCTCCAATGTGCTGGCCAAAGTGCAGGCGGCAGACAGGGCGGAGCTGATGCTGATGGCGCTGGACGCGGGTTTGGGCCAGGCTAGGTTGGTGGACCGGCTGTAACCTATGCTACTCTACGTGATGCCTCTGCCATCTGAATCTACCACCTATGTGGGAAGCATAGTACTTTCAGGTCGTGGGCAACCCAAGCTGTGCACCCGCGCTACATCTAATCCCCGGCACTAAATTGCTAGGCCGGTTTTCTGTTCCGTTGCTATTAGTATGAAGTAGCCAGTGGGCGCGTCGTGTGCTATCCTCGCCTCAGACGTTGAGTCGGCGGGGACGCTCAGTGGGCGCTTGGCGTCAGGGCCGGTCGACCTGTGAGTTGGGACAAGGTGTAAGCCCAAGCCCGTATTGCTATTTGACCGCCCGTCCGATTCCACTCAACTGAGAAGGCGCTCATTCTATGCGCGTCAAGCTCGTATCGGTATGTGTAATGCCTCTTGCCCCAATGATGCGCCCTGGAACTGGCTTCTAAATACTTCTAAATATAGCTAGAACATATATAAGGAAAGGAGGTTTAGCATTCATGGATGCTCCTTCCGAGCCCCACCCCGGCTCCTGCTGCCGGTTTGTAGGGCTCGATGTCCACAAGCACTTTGTAGTGGTCGGCGCTGTAGATGCCCAACAGCAAGTGGTTTTACGGCCTCGCCGCCTGGAGTTCGACGATTTCACGACCTGGGCCAACAAACACCTCTTGCCCACAGATGCTGTGGTGCTTGAGTCCACCACCAACACCTGGCATCTGGTTGACCAACTCCAGCCTCTCGTCGCCTCGGTAGCCGTGGCTCACCCTCTCAAGGTTCGTTTGATCGCCACAGCCAGGGTCAAGACCGATGCCCTCGACGCCTTACGGCTGGCCACCCTACTTGCAGCCAACCTGATCCCACAGGTGTGGGTGCCTCCAGTCCCTGTCCGTGAACTGCGAGCGCTCATCTCGCACCGACGGCGACTACTGCGCCAGCAAACCCAACTCCGTAACCGCCTACACAGCGTATTACACCGTCACAACCTGCTACCACCAGGAGGTGACCTGTTCTCTCAGCACCATCGCGCCTGGTGGCTGCAGCTCTCCCTCTCTCCTTCAGAGAAGCTGCTTGTCCGTCAAGACCTCACCTTGCTCGATACAGTTCCAACGCTTATCACTGAGGTTGACAAAGATTTGGTTCAACTGAGCGTCACACAACCCTGGGCCTCTATCACTCCTTTTCTGGTACAGTTGCCAGGTATCGGCCCTTTGAATGCAATGACACTCTTAGGCGAAATCGGCGACATTCAGCGCTTCCCCTCACCGAAACACCTGGTCAGCTATGCCGGATTGGGAGCGAGTGTGCACAGTTCGGGGCAGACGTCTCGCACAGGTCGGATCACCAAAGAGGGGAGACGTGAGTTGCGTGCGATGTTAGTGGAGGCCGCCTGGACAGCTGTGAACTACAACACCCATTGGCGTACCCAATTTGAGCGGTTGGCTGTGCGGATTGGTAAGCCAAAGGCGATAGTTGCAATGGCTCGTAAGCTGTTAGTGGTGATCTGGCATGTTTGGACCGAGGGGGCAACGGACCGGCATGCAGATGCTGATGCTGTGGCACGCAAGTTCTTAGCCTGGGGGTCAAGGCACCGGCTTGCTAAGTACACAGGGGTCAGACGGTTGGTTTTTGTTGGGGAACGTTTGGAGCAGGTTGGGCTGGGAGGGCGAGTGAGCGAGATCCGAGAGGGCGCCTACATCCGAGCACTACCAGAGGTGGAGCGAACTGGGACTTCAACTATCACCAGAGCTTCCCCCATAATGCATTCAGTCTAGTTGGCCCAACAGAGAGCTGGTCACCTTTATCGGCGGGCAGATGTGAGCAGATAGGGGATACGGACTATGCTGTGGGTTGTGGGCAAATCACTCAGGAACC
>JALYYZ010000411.1 GCA_030945985.1 Chloroflexota bacterium | reverse complement strand
GCCATACTGATGCACCTTATCGGCATGGGCTACTTTCCAGAAAAGCAACCTGATTTTACAGCGCTGAATAGTCTGATTACCCTCTACGCCGGTATGGGAGAGTCTGTGCCGCCCAAGTACCCGCTATATGGCCGCGACGCCCACCGGACGCGGGCAGGGATCCATGCTGACGGCTTGAACAAGTTCTGGTGGATGTATGCGCCATTCAATGTGCCGGCGCTGCTCGGTCGCCCTCTGGAGGTGTCGCTCACCAAGGACAGCGGTATTGCGGGCCTCGTTTTCCTTATCCGCCAGCACCTGGGACTTGATCTGGCGAAGAGCGATCCAGGTCTGCTGCGCATCTACGAGTGGATGCTCACGGAGTTTGACAACGGCCGCCAGACCAGTATCGAATGGGAGGAATTAGCGCCCCGGGTCGAGGCTGAGCTGGAGGATACCGCTCTGCCCCTGACAAAATAGTGGCACCTGCCCGAGAGTTCCAGAGGCGGGAGCATGGCTTCTACGGAGGTTCTCCATGTGGAGATACTAGGTCCTGTTTTCAAACCGCAGGCCAGTCGTTTCTAAAGGGCTAATCGGCGCGACTCACAGACGTGAGGTGAATCTTATGAAGGTCACTTACAGCCCAAGTTTTTGGCTTTGAAAACAGGACCTAGATACAAGGCTGATGCAAAGTCAGGGTTGAATAAGACTGCGGCCGGGGGAAGAGCCCTCACCCCCGGCCCCTCTCCTCCCTAAAGGGAGACCTGCGTGAAGGGAGATGGGAGAAGAACGGGGAGTCGTTAGTGGGAACACGCCCATATGGCAGGGGGTACTCCCGCCCCCGCTTTGCTCATACCCCTTCTGGCGACTTTGCATCAGCCATGGCGTCCCCGCCGGGTTTTGGTCTAGGGGAAATGTAGGCTGCGCCACGACAGGCACCGTGGCCATTTTCGGGAGGAGAGTGTGTGAGAGAAATGACTACCCGCTACAATGAGATTATCACAGTGAGGAGAGCCCAACGGAGGGGAAGCGGTGTCTGGTAAGGTTGAGCAGCGGCAAGGAGCCTTCGGATCGGGCGCGTTGGCGGCATTCGGGCCTGAGCTGGCACAAGTCGTCGTGGTCGCCATGTGGGCCTCCACCTTCATTGTCACCAAGGCGTCGTTTGTCGAGCTGTCGCCGCTCGCCTTTGCCTTTGTGCGCTTCGCCCTTATGACTGTGATGGCGTTCGGTGTGCTGCTGGTGCGGAGCGGAGGGCGACTGCAACCCATTCGCCGCGCCGACCTGCCCCGCTTCATCGCAGCAGGACTTACAGGCTATACCCTCTACCAGCTCGGCTTCGTGCTGGGGCTCGACCGCACGTCACCCTTTTCCAGCTCGCTGCTGATAGCCATGGTGCCCTTTTTCACGATGCTGATCCTGGCTGCGCGAGGTGAGCAGCCACCCCGCCGCGCCTGGCTTGGCCTGGCCGTGGGCATAGCAGGTGTTGTGCTCTTTTTGGCCGATAAGCAGGGCAGCCCGGGGTCGCTGGTGGGCGATGCGCTCAGCCTGAGCGCTGCTATAGCCTTCGCGTTGTACGGGCTGATCAACCGCCCACTGGTGCGCGCCTACCCGCCCGAAACGTACACGGCTTACGCGCTGCTGGCAGGCACAATCCCCCTGCTGGTGATCTCGACCCCCGCAGCGCTGGCGCAGCAATGGGGCGCGGTCTCGTTCTGGGGCTGGGCGGGTATTGTCTACATGGTGGTATTGCCCGTCTATGTGGCCTACATGCTCTGGAACTGGGCCATCGCTCGCCGAGGCGCCGCGTCGGCCACCAGCTTCACCCTGCTTGTGCCTATCCTGAGCGGCACATTCTCCGTGCTGCTCTTCGGGGAGGGTTTCGGTCCCGCCAAGCTGCTGGGAGCGGCCTGCGTACTCGCCGGATTGGTCATCATCCGCTCCGGCCCGAGGTGAACGCCTTCTATACGCAACGAGCACACGAACATCTGCTGAGGGAGACTACATAACGGCAAAAAGGTATTGCATAAGACGATGATATGTCGGCGCGTTCGTCCCGCAACTCAGATGGGCCTGCAGAGATGATGCACAGTCAGGTTTGAGGGGTAGACTGTCGTGCTGGCAAAGCCCTCACCCTCACCCCCGGCGTGAAGGGAGAGGGGAGAAGAACGGAGATAGGGGAGTACCCATCCTGGCGACTTTGCATCAGCCCCGATACTAGATAGATGGATTGGGGCCGCCAAGCACTTTTCATGATATAATTGCCGGCGACCTCACGTACCGCAGGTGTGATGGCGATCGATAGTGCGCTCGTAACTGGTTCCTGAGCTTTAGGAGCAGGCAAATGGTGAGATGGCATAGCCGGAGGTGGTCCTTGTGATTGATCACGCATTCGCGGAGCAATTTGCGTCGAGCTGGATAGAGGCATGGAACGACCATGACATGACACGTATCCTGGCCCACTATACAGAGGACTCTGAGCTTTCCACCCCTTTTATATCGCGAGTAGCCAGCGAGCCATCGGGCATGCTGAAAGGCAAAGACCGGATTAGCGCATACTGGCTCAAAGGCTTGCAACGCGCCCCCGATCTGCATTTTGAGCTTCACCTGATGCTGATCGGGGTGAACAGCATAACCCTCTACTTTACTGGGGCGCTGGGGCTCAAGAGCGCTGAGGTCTTTGAGTTTGACAGCAGTGGCAAAGTATACAGGTCCCTGGCTCATTATGCAGGGTTGTGAAACGCCGCATCACTCCGGAAGATAATGGTCCAGTAAGCAGGTCTGTCCATCGCAGCCACTCCTTGCCCTGGCTACTTGGGTCATCCGTGCCTGAGATCGGCGTCTACTCGGGCAATCAAGCTGTGTTGCAACAACTCAGTGGATCGGTTAGAGTGGCAGTAAGGGAAGTGTCAGAAGTCAGGGCGGCAGTTGGCGTAGAAGCCGTTCCTCGGTTATGCTTGGCAAGATCTTATCATCGCACCAAGGAACACCGATGACCTGTCCCCATTGTGCCTCTACTGCAACTACTCAGCTAGCCGGCAAAACCTCCCTCGGCTATCTCACTTTTCGATGCAGGGACTGCTCCCGGAGGTTCAACGAGCGCACAGGCACCCCGTACAACCTTCTCCAGTTTCCCACGGATATAGTGCTGCTCGTCGTATTGTGGCGCCTCAGATACAAGCTCAGCCTGCGCGACCTCTCAGAGATGTTCCTGGTGCGAGGCTTCGACTTCACTCACGAAGAAGTCCGTGACTGGGAACAAAGGTTTGCTCCACTCATTACTGAGCAACTTCGTGCAAGACGTCGGGGCAAGGCTGTGCGTTCGTGGTACGTGGACGAGACATACGTGCGTGTCAGTGGAAAGTGGCGCTACCTCTATAGGGCCATAGATAAAGGCGGCAACCTTGTGAACACGATGCTCTCCGAGAAGAGAGACTTAGACGCAGCCAAGCGTTTCTTCTCTCAGGCGAAGGATGTGGTCGGTCACAAACCGGTGCGCGTGACAACTGATGCGCACAACTCATACCCTCGTGCCATACGCCGGGTGCTCGGCCGAAAGGTGCTACAT
>JALYYZ010000402.1 GCA_030945985.1 Chloroflexota bacterium | reverse complement strand
ATCTTCCGTTCGCGCTTCCTGGGCAAGGTGAGCCCTGTTCACTTCTTCTGGGGCGGCTTCGACCTGGCGCTAACCCGCTTCTCGGGTCGCACAGCGCCTATACACCCCAATGTACCTGTTATGCCCGACTTCATTACGCATGAGGCATACTCGCACGAAGTGAGTAGTTGCGGCATGGGCCGGGCGGCCCAGGCGTCGATGAGCCGATGTTCTATGCATACGCCTATCCCGAGCCGGAGGGATTCAGCCTTCATCCTGCCGGTCCGAAAGAGGCTTTCTACAGCTCCGATTTCGGCGAGTTCTTCCTGCCCTGCAGTACCGTGCGCGGTGCGGACTCACCCGATGAGGCGCTGCTCGACTTCTTGCAGAGCACATATGAGGCTGAGGCCAACCATGCGAAATGGGATCGCGCAAGTCTGGAGTGGTCATAGCTCCGCTTCGCGAGAGTGCATGCGCTGTGGCGTATAATGAAATCTCCGCCGAGTAATACACCACAGGCGGGCTACACTAGCATGCTAGTACCTCACCAGCAAAGTATAACCAGTAGTTTCCTTCTTGCTCACCATGCGAGCAAGAAGGAAACAAACCAGTCAATCTTTAGCTGGCGGAATACTAGACTATAAGGATAATGTAGGAGGTTATACAAAATGGATAATCAGCAAAGCGATACAAAAGGCAAAATAGCTCTGCTTCGGGGGCTCCGGCAGGTAAGGCAGTTCAGCTCAAAACCTGTACCCGAAGAGGCAATAGACAACATATTGGAAGTAGCTCGCTGGACCGGCAGTGGGATGAACGTCCAGCCGTGGGAGTTCGTCGTAGTACATGAGCACGATACTCTCAAGGAGATCACGGAAGCTGAGGGCGCGGGCTCCTGGCTGCCGGGAGCCACTATGGCGATCGTTATCGTCATGTCTGGAAAGATGAAAGAGATCGAAACCTACGATGAGGCCCGGCTAACTGAGAGGATGATGCTCGCGGCGGCGGCCTTTGGAGTTGGCGCGGGCATATGGTGGTTCAAGGATAGCGGCGCGGCCGCCAAGCGCATCCTCGGCATCCCTGAGGATAAATCAGTACGCACGGCTGTTGGCCTGGGCTATCCTGCTGAAGAGGCTACAGGCAAGCCCAAGCGCACTGATGCTCGCAAGCCATTATCTGAACTCGCCCACCACGGGAAATATTAGCAATACGAGCCGCCTCATAGGTGACGCAGCCATGGAGGACGGCCAAACAAGGGTCCGCAGAGATGCTGGTTTGGTCGTCCTCTTCTATTGTGATCAGAAGCTTTTTGCGGCTACAGAACTTTAAGGATAACTTAATTTATCTCTAACCTTCTACTAATGTTGCGACCCCATAATAGAAAAGTAAAGCAAACGCGGGGCATGAAATATGGAAAGCCACTCAGACCGGCAGTCGAATATAAAACCCGCGGTGGACGAAAAAGAGGCGGGCCTCTCTAACAGGGCGAAAAGGGACCATGCAAACCGGCCACGCCATGACCGGGCAGCCGCCCAGGCGAGAGCCGGAGAGGCTCGATTTATACCTCGCAAGAATTAGCAGCAATATAGAAACAGGAGACAGAGGAATGCAAGGGATCAAGCAAACAGCAAAAATAGGAGCCGCATCGCTCCTGACCGCATCGATGTTGGGCCTCGGTGGGCTGACGATGATGAACGCCTCAACGGGTGTCGGGCTCTCTTCTCTCATGCCAAGCCACAACACGGCGACACAGGGTATCGTATCCAGCAAGGCCGTGGCCCTCTTAGCACCGGCGACCACCGTAGCGCCGTTAGCCTCCGCGCCTGCTCAATCAGCCGGTGGAGTGGCGGACGCCCGTACCGCCGTCAGACAGGCGGGCCCCGCCGTGGTAACAGTAGTGAATACGCTACAGCAGCAGACGAACCGCAGGCGCTACAGCGTCCCTGGACAAGGCCAATCGCCTGCGCCCGAAGCACTCGGCTCCGGGATCATTATCGATGGCCAGGGCGATATAATCACCAACCAGCATGTGGTCGCCGGCCAGCAGACCCTCCAGGTGATCTTCGCTGACGGCACCGAAGTGCCCGCCACATTGGTCGGCGGCGACACTTATTCCGATATAGCGGTCATCAAGGTAAGCGCCAAAGTGCCCGCAGTGGCGCAGTTTGCAGACAGCGACAAGTTGGAGCCTGGACAGCCCGTAGTGGCAATCGGTACGGCTCTGGGCGACTACTCGAACACCGTTACCGAGGGGATAGTCAGTGCCTTGCACAGGCAGCTACCCGACGGCGGTACTTCCTCGCAGGACATGATCCAGACCGACGCAGCTATCAATCATGGCAACTCAGGCGGCCCTTTGCTCGATATAAACGGCAATGTGGTTGGCATCAACACAGCGGTTGTCCGTAGCGCGGGGATGACAGGTGATGTGGCTGAGGGTCTCGGCTTCGCGATACCGTCCAATAGCGCCAGGACGGTTGCCGCTCAACTAATGAAGAGCGGCTCGATCAACAGGCCATTCATCGGCATCGGCTATCAGGTAATTACGCCACAGGTGGCATCGGGCCTCAACCTGGCAAGGCAGCAGGGCATTTATGTGACCAGCGTCGCCGCCGGCAGTCCCGCGGAGAAGGCGGGCATTCAGCAGGGCAGCATCGTTACGAAGCTTGACGGCGTGGCCCTGGGTAATACAACCGCCAACTCTCTCACCACGCTGTTGAGCAAACACAATATCGGCGATAGCGTAAAGCTGACGGTGCTCGCCCCAGGCGCGACGAGCGAGAAGGACGTAACCTTAGTGCTGGTAGCAAGGCCAAGCGGCCAGTAAGATCGAGGGAGGCGGGCCGGGCACGCAACTTCAACTGCCCCACTCAGCCTCCAATCTCCTTCTCCTCCCTCCCCAAGAGGCCCCCCGAAAGGTGGGGCCTCTTGGCTTTAATGCCTATCTAGGGCACCTTCGCTGCAATTGCGCGAATTGGAAGAAGACAGCATCCTCCATCGCCACGTCTACCGTGAAATGACCCCCAGGGTCGAATATTTGCTCAGCGACTTTGGTAAGAGCCTACAGCATACCTGCTCCAGATGCGTGACTGGGGAGAGGAATATATGCAGACATTGCTGGAGAAGAAACGACGAATTTGACAACCCAAAAACAAGTATGATATAGTACCTATATATGGTGCTCGGCGCCTTTTCTTACCAAGTGAATAGCAACCAGGCTCTTATCAAGAGAGGTGGAGGGACACGGCCCGATGAAGCCCGGCAACCAGACAACGTTAGTCAAGGTGCCAATTCCGACAGAGAGATCTGTAAGATGAGGGAG
>JALYYZ010000448.1 GCA_030945985.1 Chloroflexota bacterium | reverse complement strand
ATGGGCTGACGTCTCCTGATTGCCGCGTGATTGCTCCTCTTCCATCGTGCTCCTTACTACTCCTTCAGCTGCTTACACCGGCTCGTTTACTCTCTGTTTCTGTATACCTGCCAGTGGATTGCCTGATACCCAGATTTGCACCCTAAAGATGCTATGGGCGTCCGTAGGGGTGGTCAGGTAGTCCCTGCAGCAGGTGGTCGGCGTGATACTCTGCCTCTCTGAAGAGAACATCCAGGTGATGGTTCATGAGCGAGTAGAAGATAGTAGTGCCCTCTCGCTCCCCCTTGACCAGGCGCACGGTGCGCAGGAAGCGGAGCTGGTGAGAGACCGCCGATTGGGAAACACCTACCAGTATCGCCAGGTCCCGTACACATAGGCGGCGCTTGCTGAGTGCGTACAGGATCCGTGCTCGCGTGGGATCGGCCAGGGCCTCGAAGGTCTCGACCACCAGCGCTACTACGGCTTCGCCTGGGATATCGGTTCGCGCCTCCGCCACCGCTTGCGGATCAATAGCGGTCAACTCCGAGCGCCCCGTCTGCTGTACTATTTCCGATCTCTTGTCCATCCTATCCTCTGCGCCCTGTTGACTATGTGAGTATATGCTCATATAATATAGAATACATGCGCCGATAGCTTGTGTCAAGCCGTAGCAGCGCCTTGGCCAGCCATAGCGGTAGAAACGGAGCAGACGTGTCAATCCCTTATACCTGGGATAGTGGGACCCTGCATAATCGGTTAGAGAGTACTGAAGCTGGAGTAGAGAATGTCAGACAGTGACCTGAATACCCCTTTGAGAGTCAAAGAGCTGAGAGCGGAGTCGACCGATTGCCTGAGCATCGTATTCGAGAGACCCCTCGACTTCACCTTCGAGTCAGGCATGTGGATGGATATACGCTTTCTCTCAGAAGATCTGTCAATCGGACGAACCTATTCCTTTTCATCGTCTCCGACCGAGGCAGACCTTATGATTACCTTCAAGAGAGGGTTTACGCGATTCAAGAAGTGCATGGAGAGCGTTAAGCCAGGGGACGTTATGCTCATTACACAGTACGGGAGCAACGGACTGACGCTAGATCGAGGGTCTCACTCTGTCTTCCTCGCCGGGGGAGTAGGTATTGCCCCGTTTCGCAGTATGATTAAGGAAGGTATTGACCACAAACACAAGCTTGACACTGAACGCATATACATGAACAGCCATACGAATTTCCCCTTCAAGGGGAGCTTGAGCAGTGGCAACAAGCAGATAGCTCCCTTCGCGTGCACTATGTTGTATCTGGGCAGGAAGGGCAGCTAACAGCGGCGAAGCTGCAGCGGTATTTGGACGGTACAGATATAACGGAAGCTAAATACAAGCATCGCAGGCCCGCCTGGCATGGTCAGCAGCTTTGAAAGCATGCTTTCGAGTCTACAGGTCGCAAAAGGTAGCATCCTGACGGACAGCTTCACGGGCTACGATTAGAAGAACCGAGCGTGGGGCCGGGGAGGCTTTGAGCAGCATGGCAGATAGGGTAGTAATAGAACCGCCTGGCAACGTTCCAATCATGGTGGTTGCAGCCCACCCGGATGACATGGAGAGCTGGTGCGCTGGCACGTTGGCGCGCTCAATCGATAGTGGTGCTACCGTTCGGTTGCTGCTCGTCACCTCTGGGGACAAGGGGTCGAGCGATCCTGGCATAACATCCGCGCAGGTGGGAGCGGAGCGAGAGAGGGAAGCGCAGGAGGCCGCTCGGCGGTTGGGCATCACCGAGGTCCGCTTCTTACGCTATCCCGACGGCGATGTAGAGGACACGCGCGACTTCCGTGCAAAGCTTGTTGAATGGATCAGGCGCTGGCGACCCGCCGTGCTTTTTACTCACGACCCGGAGCACCCGTATCCGCCCTATATCACTCACCGGGACCATCGCATAGTAGGGCGCGCCACCCTGGACGCTGTTTACCCGCTCGCGAGAGACAGGCTCGTCTTTCCGGAGCAAGAGGAGGCAGGTCTTCTACCGCATAAGGTCTCTCAGGTGTGGCTCTTTTCCAGCGATCAACCAAACGCCTATGTTGATATCAGCGCCGGCTTTGATAAGAAAATATCGGCGCGTCTTGCCCATAGGAGCCAGACGCCTGATCCGGCTGCTCTTGCTGCGAGCTGGAGAGAGCGTGCTGAACGCATCGGCGGGGAGGCAGGACTTCCCCTTGGTGAGGCATTCACCATACTCTACCTCGATTAGGGCGGTCCGTTCTTTATGCCACGTGCCTCGATAGAACCGACCGCCGTCCCGCAGTCGCAAATGGGTCTACCTGGACAAGCGTCAACTGGCTGGGTGCGGGGTATGCTCCTGGCTCTTTTTATCTCCAACGCAGGGACAGCCTTGCAGATAGCAGCGCAAGCCTGGCTTATGTGGGAGATGACGCACAGTGCGCAGCAGCTTGGCCTGCTGGGACTGGTACAGGCTACTCCACTCCTCGGTGTCCCGCTCCTGGGCGGCATGATGGCCGATGTGTGGCCTCGTAGATCGCTGCTGCTCGTGACGCAGACGTCGCTGGGGGTAATACCGGCGCTCATGGCGGCGCTAGCTCTGTCAGGCGTGCTCTCCCCAGGCTTGCTGTTGCTGATGGCCGGCCTCCTCTCCACGGCTACGGCTATCGACAACCCCGTTCGCCAGGTCTATCTACCGGGTGTCGTTCCTGAAAGCTTGCGAGGACGCACCGTTGGGTTGAACGCGCTGGCCTACAACGCAGGCGCCGTCATTGGCCCCGCGCTCTCCAGTCTCTTGCTACCTCTTGCCGGGGCCGGGTGGTGCTTTCTCGCCAATTCCTTGAGCTATCTACTGGTAGTCACATGGCTGCTGCGGGGACCTGAAGGTCGCCCGGCAACCGGCAACGAGACCTTAGGCGAGAGAATAGATAACGAGAGCCTGATAGGTGCTGGGAATCGGTCGAGTGCCAACAAGGGAGTCCTGGCGGCTGCTCACTACTTGCGTCACTCTCCCCTAGCTCTAACAATGCTGGGTATGGTCGCGGCTGTGAGCCTCCTCGGCCGGTCCTATGTGCATGTGCTGCCCGCCCTGGTGAACAGGAGTTGGGGCGGCGGGGCTACGGCTTACGGTGCACTTGCGGCATTGCCCGGTGTGGGAGCCGTGTTAGCAGCAGGGCTCACCGCCTGGTGGCTCGGTAAGGAGCACAGCGGAGGTAGTCGCGGCAGCTCAACGCCCCATACCTGGCCCGTTAGCGCCGGCGCCATACTGCTTGGCTGCGGCATAGTCGCACTTGGACTATCGCCGGTGCTCCTTGCCGCTGGTGCCGCACTCTTAGTTGTTGGTTTCGCATCAACAGCCACGATGACCCTTCTGAACGCTTCACTGCAGGGCTCAACGCCAAATGCGGTGAGGGGACGGGTGCTCAGCCTCTACACAATTCTCGCGGCAGGAATGCCGGCGCTCGGTGGGTGGGCGCTGGGAAGCGCGATGGTCGCCACAGCGCCCTCGTCGGCCCTCGTTGCTGCGGGGCTTGCTCTGGTTCTACTTGTCGTACTGCTCAGCATGAGCAAAGCTGGGTCGCTGGTACGCACTCATCAGTCAGCGAGCAATATCGCGGACGATGCGTAGCACCGATCGACGGCCACCGGCGGCGTATGTACCATTGAGGTTATATATTGTCCGTATGCTACGGCGCGGAGTGGCTCAGCAAGGTACATTGCCAGTGCCGATATTACCCCTTGACATTCTAGTCTACTGGAAGGTTTATAGTTAGTTTGTGGACGGTACAGGCGCACAGGGAGTACATGGCGGCATAGAAAGCATCTGTCGCTCTATGCCGGTGATAGACGTGATCAAAGAGGGAAACTGTATGAAGGAAACTAAAAAGGATAGATTGCTGCGGATAGGAGAGCTGGCTGCAGCGCTGGACCTGAACCCCGGGACGCTACGCTATTATGAGGAGATAGGACTCCTTCCGGAGCCGCAGCGTACCCTCTCCAGCTACCGCCTCTATTCTGAGTTCGATCACGATCGATTGCGTTTTATCCTCAAAGCCAAGGCTGTTGGACTCACCTTGAGCGAGATTAAAGATGTGCTCGACCTGCGGGACACAGGTCAGGAGCCTTGCGAGCATGTGCTCAACTTGATCGACCAAAAGCTTGCAAAAGTAGATGAGCAACTCAGGGTGCTCAACGAATTTCGAGCAGACCTGTCAACTCTTCGTAACGACGCAGCCCAGCACATTGGTGCCGATGCTTGCGTTTGCGGTATCATCGAGTTTCACGCGAGTGCTCGGCGCGGCGAACGTGGCATAAGTGCAGTGTAGCTTTGCAGAGACGCTTTGGCAGTTAGCAAGGACCGAAAAACCTGGTTATTAGAATGGCCAACCACATAAATGGGCCTACGAAAGTAAAAACGGTACAAATGGAGCACTCAACGATCGCATCCTCGACACAGAGTACCCTGGTAGTCACCGGTCTCCACTGCTCATCGTGTGCGCTCGCGATTGAGCGCGCGCTTAAGCGTACCACTGGAGTGGAGGATGC